>CAZWMF010000338.1:0-4896 GCA_964634535.1 uncultured Opitutaceae bacterium
GCGATTGAGTCCAGCGGAAGGTCGGTGTCCTGGAGGAGCTGTCGGATGCGGGCGAGCCGGATCCGCCGTATCTCGGACTGGGGTGATCGGGCGAAGTATCTCCGGAATTTCACTTCCAGTTGGGTTCGGGCGATCCCGGCATGCCGGCATACGGCGTCCACGCGGGCCCCCTTGCAGGCATTCTGCTGGATGAAATTCACCGCCTTTGCGATCTGGGGATCGTTCACGGCCAAGATGTCCGTCGACTGGCGCGTCACCACCTCGATGGGGCTTATCGCAAGGATGCCGGGGTCGAGGGTGCGTTGGTTCATCAGGCAATCCAGGGCCTCTGCGGCGACGTAACCGGAACGCAGGTGGTTTGTCGCCACGCTCGACAGGGGAGGGTTTGCAAGTTCGCACCGCGTTTCGTCGTCATTGGCGCCGAGAATCGCAACGTCCTCGGGCACGTGGAAATGCATGTGCTGCGCCGCGAAAAGCACCTGCATTGCCCGGTAATCGTTGCAGCTCATGACGCCAACCGGTTTCGGCAGGGTGTCGAGCCAGCGGCCGATCGACTCGATTTCCTCGTTTTCCCACTTCGGCGTGCAGCCGCCGGCGTAGGTGCCGGGGTACTCTCGCTCGAGCAGCGCGCACTTGTGCCCGAACCCGCGTATCGCGTCGACGAAGCCATTCCGCCTTTCGCCCGACCAAGGCTCGTTATCAAAACCGCAGAATGCGAAATTGCGGAAGCCCCGCTCGATGAAATGCTGCCCACCCAGTAGCCCCACGCCGTGGTTATTAAGCACCACATTTGGCACCCCCGGTATTTGCTCGGCGTTGTTCACGTCCACGATCGGGATACCAAGCCGGCGGCAGCTATCGACCTGGAGCGCGTTCGTGTGCCGGCTGATCACGCCGCGCCAGGGTTGCCTCGTGAACCAACCCGGGTCGAAAACTGAGGCGCCTTGGTAGTCCCAGTGCACCTCCCAGGGAGCATGTTCGCGTTGGTACCGGGCAATTCCCTTGAGTATCCTGCCGGAGGACTCCTCCCAGATGGGGGAGGCCACCACGAGCACGCACGGGCGCCCCGCGATCGGTGCGCGACGGCCCTGCGGGGCGGGAGTCAATTCCTTGGGGAATGGGGGCTGGCGGGCGGGGGGCCGGGGGCGCACGGCGCGAACCTTACTTAAATGGCCGATCCTATAAAATGAGTTTTCTTACCTTTCTTTGCTCCGTCCGCCGGGGCGTCTGGTCCCATGGCGCAGTCCGAGCGGGAACCCGGAGGTTGACGATGGGATTTTTCCGGCCCCGGACACCATGCTTGATCAATGGATTGCGTTGAACGGGGTGGCGACCAGACGGCCCTGATCAGGCATGCCGGCGGGGGCGTCGTAGTCGATGGTGACCGCGCGCGATTCGCCTCGCATCAGGGTGAAGTAGTTGTCGCTCGCCAGGAGCGGGAGCACGCGCTCGCCCGTCCGCGGATCGAGCACCTGGAGATGGATGGCAAAAGCCGCGGCCGGCGAGTCGGCGGGATTGCTGATCTGGGCCGTGAGCCGGCGATGCACGCCATTGGCGATCGCGCCGGTCGTCGCGACCCGCAGGTTGACGGGAGCAAGTTGATTGAGCCGCCGGTAATCGAGTTCAGTGACCCCGCGCCAATAGACATTCTCGGAGAGCAGGGCGCCCGAGGCGTCGATCAAGCGAAGGCGCAGAAAATGGACGTCGTCGAGGCGGCATTCCGGTTCGCCGAAGACCCCGAGGGTCTTGAGAGAAATCGCATAAGGCGTGGCCTTCTCGAGGCAGAAAACTCGCACCCACCGCGCGTCGACCGCCGGGAAGTCGACAATTTCATTCCCGCCCGGCGCATCGTAGCGGCTAGCCGTGTCGCGCCAGGTCGTGCCGTCGTTCGAGACCTGAAGCTTGTAGCTGCAGGCACGGTCGACATCCCAGTCGAGCGTCACGCGGGAGATCCTGCGGGGCTCGCCGAGATCGACCGCGGCCCAGGGCTGATCGGCATAGTCGCTCTCCCAGCGGGTGGCGGGATCGCCGTCGACCATCTTGTCCCCTTCGCGACCGGGGACGTGCACGGAGGACACTCGGACCGGTCGACCGCGGGCGAGGTCGCCGTCCGGGGGTGGAATCACAAAGCATGCCGTGGCCGCATTCGCTGGGGCGTCGAGTGTCGCCTCCTGCGCGAGCGCCGGGCGTTCGGTGCCGTCGAGACCATAGACTTTCAGCTCCGCGCGGACGCCGCGGAGGTCCGAGCGCGTGGTGTTGACGACCTTTACGCCGTTGGTCACCGGATTCCACTGGATGTGGACGGGCTCGCACGCGCGCTTTGCGCCCCAGTAGGCGCCGGTCGCGTCGAAATAATAGTCGTACGTTTGCCAGACGCAGGACGGAAAAGCCGACTGGCTCATCCAGATAATGAGTCCGGAAGCGTCATTCCACAGGTGGTCGGTCCAGCCTTCGAACATGGCCTGGGTGGCCGCGAGATTGAGCAGCTGAGCCTTGCGGCAAAACTCCGCGATCCCCGTCGAGGGACCGTAACATCGGTCGACCATCGCCAGATAGCTGTCGGGCCCGGCGTTTTCCGCCGACGGGCCGAAGAAATGCCGGTCCCACATTTGATTCCGGGGCCACAGGCTGCCGGCCGGAATGAATCGCTGGAAACTCTCGAGATTGACGAATACCGCCGTCCCGATCTCGCTGCGCATTCCCCAGCCGCCTTCGCCGCCCCAGCCGCCCGGCGCGGCATTTAGGAAATATTCCCGGGGCGCCAGCGCTCGCCAGGGGCCGCTGCCGGAAAGCGCGTGCGAATGCGAATTCGGCTGGTAGTACCGGCCGTCGAAGGTCTTGATGTCCGCGGCGAGCCAGTCGTTGAGCGGAGGCTGCGGGTCGCCTTCATTGTCGCCGCACCATAACACGATCGACGGATGGTTGCGCAGGCGCTTGAGCTTCTCGACCACGTTGGCGTTGAATACATTCAGGTCGCGCGGGAGGCCGCCACTCGAATTCAGCCAGAAATCATCCCAGATCATGATTCCATTGCGGTCGCAGGCGGAGTAGAAGGCGTCATCCGTCGTGGATCCCATCCAGTTGCGGATGATGTTGAAATTCATGTCCCGGTGGAGTCGCACGCGCAGGGCATAGTCCTCCGGACTGCAGCGCAGCATGTACTCGGGCATCCCCCAGTTGCCGCCCCGGGCGTAGATCCTCTCGCCGTTGATCACAATCTTCATGACGTTTCCGCTGGTGTCGATGGCGAGGCGGCGGATGCCGAAGTCGATCTTCGCCGAATCGGACTCGTGGCTATCGAGGACATAGGTCAACCGGCAGGAATAGAGGTTTTGGGGGCCGTAGCCGTTGGGCCACCAAAGGGCGGGATTGGAAATTGCGAGCTCCGGAAATCCGTTGGCATCGAGATTGACCGTCCTGCGTTCATGGCCGGGGACCCGGACGGGAAGCGCGAAGCGGAGGTCGCCCGGCAGAATTACTCCCTGGAGCGTGCCGTTGACTTCGCGGTCGGAGGAGTTCTCCAACTCGGCGTGCACGCTCAGCGCGGCACGGGAATTGTCGGGAAGATCCGCCCGGATCCAGGGATCGATGATGGAGACTTCGCCCGTAGTGGTCAGAAAGACCTCGTCCTGGATGCCGGCGTTCATGCCCGGAACCGGCGGCATCCAGTCCCAGCCGTCGCTCGAGCCGTAGGTCGGGCTGGCGCCGTTGGAAATCGGCGCCTGCGGCGGCTGGATCAGCACCGCCAGCACATTTGGCTGTTGGGCCTTGACGAGGGCAGTGATATCGAATCGCCCTCGCTGGACGATGCCGTGGATCTCTCCCAGTCGCTGTCCGTTGAAGACGACCTCCGCGTCTCGGTTGACTCCGAGAAAGTTGAGCAAGAGGCGTCCGCGGTTAAATCCGTCCGGAACGCGGAACGTCGCGCGGTACCAGAACGGCCGGGCATAGCGGGTCCGATCGACGTGGTAGGCGTTGTCGCCGAAATTCGGATCCTTCTCATATCCGGCGGCCACATAGGCGCCGAATACCGTTCCTGGGACGGCGGCATCGGTCCAGCCGGAAGCATCAAAGCCCGGCTGCGTCAGCGCCGAATCGGCGTCGGGCGGCAGGTCCGCCTGGGCCTTGATCTTCCAGGCGACGGCCGGATTGCGGTCGAGGGAGAACTTGGGCCCGGCGGCCCATTGGGCGCACAGGGGCGAGGCGATCCCGAAGATCAAGCTGATCGCGAGCAGTGAACGATTGGTCATGGTAGGGGTGGGCAGGGGGTCAGAAAGTCGCGGGTGAATCCGGATCGGGCGACGACTTGCGGCCGAAGCCGCAGGGTGCTTCCGGATCACCGGCAAACGTCGGGTCCGCTATGGATAGGTGGGCGGAGTGCTGGCGGCTTGGCGCCCGTCCGGCGGTCGGCGCCGACGCTAGGCGAGGCTGAGATTGTTTGCACGAGTCGTGCCCGGACGGACCTGGTATCAAGTGCAGGATTCTATCCGAAGTCTGACGCGATGGAAATGAGATCACTTGCCTTTTTGTTGATATTGGACCGCGTTTGGTTGCGCGACGCAGGTGCCGAACTGGCCCGCCCCGAGCACTCTGACTTCTCGCGATTGTTCGCTAAACTAAGATCGAAGGGGTTGCACGCAATTTCACTTTGACAAACTATCAATTGATAGCTTCGCTGAGGTCATGAGCACAACCCTTGTTGCCGCGCCTTCCAAGGCCCTTTCTCTGACCGTGGCCGACGACCGAGTCAAAGCCGGGCTTCCTTGGCAGGATGCCGCCAGCCTGGCGCAGAGCCTCGACCTTCCGCTCGAAACGCTCGCGGACTATCTCTCCATCACCCCGGCCACTTTTTATCGCCGGAAACGCGACCGGCGCTTCACGCCCGCAGAATCCGAC
>CAZWMF010000339.1:0-1346 GCA_964634535.1 uncultured Opitutaceae bacterium
GGATCTCCACCCGCTCATCCTTGGCCATGAAAATAACGGCCGCTTCCTGCAGACCTCGCCCAAGGATGCCATCGTGCTGGCGCTCACCCTCGAGGTGAATTTCGGCGACTGCTCCGAGCAGATGCAGATCGGCATCCCCTACTACACGATCGAGCCCCTGGTGAAGAAGATGCAGGCCCGCCGCCAGAAGGAGGCCGCCTTCGCCACCGTCGAGAAAAAGGGCGCGGCCTGGTGGGAGTCCTACGACCACATCCACATTCCGGTGCGCGCCGAGTGGGAGGGCTTCGAGGTCTCGCTGCGGGAAATCGCCCACCTGCGGGTCGGCGACGTCCTGGAAATGCCCTCGTCCCTCCTGCAGCAGACCCGGGTGCTGCTCAATGGTTCGGCCAAGTTCTCGGGCGTGGTGGGGATCGAGTCCGAGCATGTCTCGGTGCAAATCACCCGCAAGCTGCCCGAATCCTGACCGCATATTCCCTTTATGTCATCCCCGATAGAAGACAAGGCGCTCGACGTCGTCCTCGACGTGAAAGTCAAGGTCACGGTTCAGCTGGGTTCGTGCCAGCTGCCGATGCGCGACGTGCTCGAACTCGGCCCGGGTTCCGTCGTCCAATTGAACCAGCACGCCACCGATCCGGTCGGCCTTTACGTCAACGAGAAGCTCGTGGCCTACGGCGAAGTGGTGGTGGTGGAGGATAATTTCGGCATCAAGATCACCGAACTGGTCGGCAGCGTAAAGCCGAAGTCATGAAGCTTTCCCCCGGGGTGCGCGGGCTGATTCTCGCGGGCCTATTGGCGGGGACGCGGGTGGTGGCCGATCCGTCGGCGCCGGTTTCGAGTCTGCCGCCCGACACCGTTCTGCGGCCGTCGGCTGGTGCGCCGGGCGCGCCGCTGCGGACCGAGGGCGGGATGGGGGGCACGGCGGCGGTCATCCTCGTGATGACGATCGGCGCGGCGGCCGGCTGGGTATTCTGGCGCAAGCTGCGCGCGGCCGGACCGGCCACGCGGGGCGAACACCAGCTCGCGATCGCGGAGACCCGTTCGCTGGGCAATCGGCAATACCTCGTGGTGGCCGCGTATGGGGAGCGCCGATATTTGCTGGGCGTCTGTCCCGGCCGGATCGACCTCTTGTCCACCCTGGCCGACGATGCGACCCATTCGGCGGAGAGTCCGAAATGACCTGGCGCTTCCTCCTTTTCCGGCCGTTTCTGGCGCTCGCGTTGTTCGGCGGGTTGGCACTTGCACCCGCTCGGGCTCAGACGTTTACGCCCCCGCCGCCACCAACGGCCGCGGCGCACAATGCGGAGCCCTTGCGGCTGACCCTGAATCTGGAGGGCGCCGAGCGCCCG
>CAZWMF010000339.1:1356-4881 GCA_964634535.1 uncultured Opitutaceae bacterium
CGTGCAGATCGTGCTCGTGATGACGCTGCTCACGATCGCTCCGTCCATCGTTCTATTGATGACGAGCTTCACCCGCATCGTCATCGTCTTAGGATTCGTGCGCACGGCGCTCGGCGTGCCCAGTGCGCCGGCCAACCAGATCATCGTCGGCCTGGCCCTGTTTCTCACTTTTTTCATCATGGGTCCGGTCATCGACCGGGTGCAGAAGGAAGCGGTGCAGCCCTACCTCGACGGGCGCATCACCTCGAGCACGGCCTTCGACCGGGGCTCGCTGCCGCTCAAGGAATTCATGCTCAAGCAGACCCGGGCCCGCGACCTGGAATATTTCCTCGAACTCGGCGGATTCGGGCCCACGGCGGTCAAGGATCTGCCGCTCCGGGTGGTCGTACCGGCTTTCGTGGTGAGTGAACTGCAGACTTCCTTCCAGATGGGCTTCTTTCTGTTTTTGCCCTTCCTGGTCATCGACTTTCTCGTGGGCTCGATCCTGATGTCGCTCGGCATGATGATGATGCCGCCGAACGTCGTCTCGCTGCCCTTCAAGTTGCTCCTGTTTGTGCTGGTCGATGGCTGGCATCTGGTTGTCCGTCAATTGGTCGAGAGTTTCACCCACTAACTGTCCCTTTCCATGAATCCCGAACTTGCCATCGACGTTTTCAAATCGACCGTGCTTTTCGCCCTATACGCTTCGGCGCCGTTCCTGATCACCATGCTGGTGATCGGCTTGCTGACCAGTCTGTTTCAGGCGGTGACCGGCATCCAGGAGCAGACCCTCACGTTCGCGCCCAAATTGGTGGCGTTCACCGCGCTCGCGCTTCTCCTCGCGCCCTGGCTCCTGCGCTCGGTGGCCGAATTTACGGTCTCGATTCTGAGCCGAATGGGTTCGCTGGCCCATTAGCGGCCGGGAAATCCGCAGGCGCGCGGCCGGCTGCGCCGTACTTCGCCGATGTCCGCCAATCTCATCTACACCTGGGTGCTCGTGCTCTTGCGCGCGAGCGGCGTCATCATCCTCCTGCCCCAGATGGCGAATCGGCCGCCGCCGGTGATGATTCGGATGGGTCTGGCCATGTGCCTGGCCACGCTGGTGGCTGGCACGGTGCCCGAGGCCAATCTGCCAAGCTCCGGCTGGGATTTGATCGTCGCCGCCGGCGGCGAAATCCTGATCGGCCTGGCCATGGGTTTCGTGGGCACGCTTACGTTCATGGCGGTGGACATGGCCGGGCGCGTGGCATCGTCTGAAATTGGGCTGTCGGCCAGCCCCGGCATGGGCGCCCCCTCGGTGGCCACCGAGCCCGTGGCGGGCTTGTTATCCGCCTTCGCCGTCCTGCTGTTTTTCCTGTTCGGGTTCCATTTGGCGGTGCTGTCGGCCTTTGCCCGCAGCTTCTGGATCGCCCACCCCGGCCATCCGGCGTTCAGCCCCGGGGCGGGCAACCTCCTGATCGTCGAGTCGGCCCATGTGATCGAACTCGGGCTGCGGATGTCGGCGCCGTTCATCGCGCTCAATTTCTTGGTCACGCTCGCCTTTTCGGTCCTCGCCAAGGCCGTGCCGCGGATCGGCGTTTTCGTCCTGAGTGCGCCCGTGCGCGGCATCGCCGGTCTCGGTCTCTTCAGTGGGGCTGGGGCGCTGCTCGCCCGGTATCTCTACGGGGAGTTTTCGAACATCCCGACCCGGATGCTCCAATTGCTGGTGGTCAAATAGGGGCGTCGGCCGGTCGGCGGCAATTTTTTCCCCTGTCGGTTGATTCTAAGTTTAATCCGTTGTGGTTTAACGGTTAAAATATGGTCTCCAACGCTTGGCATCAGCGTTGCTTCTCGTGGGTCCGCCCATGGCCGACACGGACCAAGAATCTAAAACCGAGCAACCGACGGGCAAACGTCGGAGCGAGGCGACCGAGCAGGGCCAGATTGCGCGGGCGCCGGAATTGAGCGTCTTGGCCACGATGGCCGCGGTTCTGGCGACCCTGGCGTTCACCGTGCGCTCGGCGGCCCAGCGGGTGGGGGAATACACGGTCGGGATTTTCAATAATTATGCGTCGTACACGATCCGCACCGACACGATCGGCACGCATTTGGAGAACCTCGTGACCACGGTCGCGCCGGTGATCGCGCCGATCCTGGGCGCCTGCGCCGGCGCGGCGCTCCTGGCCGGCGGGCTGCAGACCGGCTTCAACCTCACGCCCAAGGCGATCGGCCTGAAATGGGAGCGGCTGGATTTCTCGTCCGGCTTCGGCCGGGTTTTCTCCGCGCAGAAGCTCATCCACGCCGGTCTCGACATCCTCAAGGTCGTGGCGATCGGCTTCACCCTCTGGCTCGGCGCCCGCCAGCTGATCCACGATCCGCTGTTCTCCACGCCGATCGAACCGCTTTACCTGATCCAGTTCATCAACGAGGCGGCCACGACGTTCTTTGGCCGCCTCCTGTTCTCCCTCGGCGTCGTGGCGGCCCTGAGCTACGCCTACGAGAAATACCAGACCACGAAGAGCCTCATGATGACCCGGGAGGAGGTCAAGGACGAGCAGAAGCAGACCGAGGGCGACGGCAAGGTCAAGGGCGCCCTGCGCCGCATGGCCCGCCGGCTGCTCCAGCGCCAGATGATCGAGGCCGTGCCCACGGCCGACGTGATCGTCACGAACCCGACCCACTACGCGGTGGCGCTCAAGTACGAGCGGGGCAAGGACTCGGCTCCGATCGTGCTGGCCAAGGGCGAGGGCCAGTTCGCCCGGCGGATCAAGGCGATCGCGGCCGAGCACGATGTGCCGATGGTCGAGAACAAGCCCGTCGCCCGTTTTCTCTTTAGCGTCGGTCGGGTGGGGGAGGCCATTCCGCCGGAGTTGTACCAGGCGGTGGCCGAGATTCTCGCGGTCGTGTATCGGACGCATCGTTACTATTTCCACCGCCTGCGGTCGCGGCGGCTCGAGGTTAGCGGGTAAGCCATGCCCACCAGCTCCAACAGTTTCATCGCCCGCCTGCTCCAGCGCTCCGACCTGGTCTTCACCTTCGGTCTGTTCGGCACGGTTCTCCTGCTGATCCTGCCCGTGCCGCCCGTCCTGATGGACGTGCTGCTGTCGCTCAACATCGGGCTGTCGCTGCTCGTGCTCCTGGCGATCATTTACGTCAAGGACGCCCCGGAGTTTTCCGGCTTTCCCACGATCCTTCTGACGCTGACCCTGTTCCGGCTGGCGCTCAACATCAGCTCGACCCGGCTGATCCTGGGCAAAGGCTACGCCGGCCGCATCATCGATTCGTTCGGCCACTTCGTGATCGGCGGCAACTACATCGTCGGCGCCGTGGTGTTCATCATCCTGGTGGTGATCAATTTTGTCGTCATCACCAAGGGCGCCGGCCGCATCGCCGAGGTGGCCGCCCGCTTCACCTTGGACGCGATGCCCGGCAAGCAGATGGCGATCGATGCCGAGCTCAACGCCGGGATCATCGACGAGGCGATGGCCACGTTCCGCCGGGTGAAAATCCAAAAGGAGGCCGATTTCTACGGCGCGATGGACGGCGCCTCCAAGTTTGTGCGCGGCG
>CAZWMF010000340.1:0-4880 GCA_964634535.1 uncultured Opitutaceae bacterium
GGGTCGTCCCGCCGGGAAACGCGACTGCGTTCTGGTCTGCGCAGTAGCAGCCATAACCCTCTGGGTAACTGCGTCGGCGTGCGGGTCGAAACTCCCCATCACGCCTGACTCGGCTCGACCGCGGTTTCTATTCGCGGCTGGCCGCTCAGCTCCTGAGACATGTCACTAGCCGGTCATGACACCGGCCAGAGGAGCTGGTGATATCTGCCTGCCATCGCGGTTGCCCGCATGGAGGGGACGGCGGAACCAGCTTCCACCTTCCTTTCCCCGGTCGCCCGGGATTATCCCAGTCGCGCTCTCGTTCGAATTTTTCAGTCCGACCGCGCTGCGACTGTTCTATCAAGGAACGGGAGGGACGTTGCGGGAAAGTATTGTGGAACAAAAGCATATCTTATGCTCAATTTATTCACCGGCTCGCCCGGTGAATAACTTGGGAGCAAGGTCATTCACCGGTTATTCACGCTGGCTTGCACTTGGGTCGGAGCTTTGCCGCGATGTCGGCTCCATGGCGCCGAACGACTTGCCGATTTACGAACTCGAGTCCGCGGTGCTCGCCGCATTGCGCGACGGCGGCCGGCTGATCGTGCAGGCGCCGACCGGCTCGGGCAAGTCGACCCAGATCCCGCAGATGCTCCTGCGCCACGGGCGCTTGGGCGAGCGCGGCGCCGCGGTCGTCCTGCAGCCGCGCCGGATCGCGGCGCGGCTATTGGCCAAGCGGGTGGCGGAGGAAGTCGGTAGCCCCTTGGGCGATACGGTGGGCTATCAGATCCGCCTCGAGTCCCGGGTGAGCGAGCGGACCCGCATCCGCTACGTGACCGAGGGCATCCTCCTGCGGCAAATGTCGTTCGATCCGACGCTGCCGGGCGTGAGCGCGGTCGTGTTCGACGAGTTTCACGAGCGCCACCTCTACGGCGACATCTCGCTCGCCCGCGCCCTGCAGATCCAGCAGACGCTCCGGCCCGACCTGCGCATCGTCGTCATGTCGGCCACGCTCGAGACGGCGCGCCTGCGCGAATACCTCGCCCCCTGCGCGGTGCTCCAGTCGCAGGGCCGCAGTTTCCCCGTGCGAATCGAATATCTGCCGAAGACGGTCGACTTTGAGGCGGAGCCGATGTGGGACGTGGCGGCAGAGGCCTGCGCGCAAATCGCCGGCCAGACCCCGGGCGACCTGCTCGTCTTCATGCCGGGCGCCTACGAGATCGCGCGCACGATCCAGGCCGTGCAGGGGACCGCGGCCCTGCGCGACTTCGTCGTCTTTCCCCTGCACGGGGAACTGTCGGCCGACGCGCAGGATCAGGCGGTCGCCCGCTACGCCGCGCGCAAGATCATCGTGGCCACCAATGTCGCCGAGACCTCGCTCACGATCGACGGGGTGACGGCGGTGATCGACAGCGGGCTCGCCCGCATCGCGCGCTTCGATCCGCAGCGCGGCATCAACACGCTCCTGGTCGAAAAGATCGCGGCCGCGAGCGCGGATCAGCGCGCCGGCCGGGCCGGCCGCACGGCCCCGGGCGTGGCGCTGCGCCTCTGGACCGAGCGCGAGCACGAGCGGCGGCCGGCCCAGGAACTGCCCGAGGTGAAGCGCTTGGATCTGGCCGAGGTGGTGCTCACCCTGAAAGCGAGCGGGATCGCCGACGTCGGCCGTTTCCCGTGGCTCGAGGCGCCCGAGCCGGCCGCGCTCGCCCGGGCGGAGACCCTGCTCGCCGACTTGGGCGCGATCGGGCCGCCGGGGCCCGGGGCGCCGGCCGAAATCACCGAGACCGGCCGGCGCATGCTGCGCTTCCCCGTGCACCCGCGCTATGCGCGGATGTTCCTGGCCGCCCAGGAGCGCGGCTGCGTGCGCGCGGTCGCGCTCATGGCCGCGCTCACCCAGGGCCGGAGCTTTCTCTTGCGGGGCGGACCGCGCGCGGTCGCGCAGGCGCGGGAGGAGGTGCTCGGCGAGGAGACGGCCAGCGACTTCTTTCTGCTCATGCGGGCGTGGCGATTTGCCGACCAGAACCGGTATGCGCTCGAGGCCTGCCGACGCCTGGGCATCCACGCGCAGGCCGCCCGCCAGGTGGGGCCGCTTTTCGAACAGTTTCTCGAAATCGCCCAAGGCGAGAAACTGGATATCGCGGAGCGGCGGGTGGACGACCAGGAACTGCGCAAGTGCGTGTTGGCCGGTTTCTCCGACCAGGTGGCCCGACGGCTGGACGCGGGCACGCTGCGGTGCGAACTCGTGCACGGGCGCAAGGGCCTGCTCGCGCGCGAAAGCGCGGTCCAGGCGGCGCCGCTCTTCGTCGCCGCCGAAATCACCGAGGTCGGCGGACGGGGCGGGGAGGTGAGCGTCCTGCTCGGGCTCGCGACCGCGGTCGACGAGGCCTGGCTGAAGGAACTCTTTCCGGGAGACTATCGCGATTACCGCGGGGTGGTCTACGACGAGCAGGCCAAGCGGGTGGTCGCACGCAAGGAACGACGTTTCCGCGACCTCGTGCTCGAGGCCAAGGCGAACAGCGAGGACGTGCCGCTCGATGCGGCCGCGGCCTTGCTCACCCGCGAGGTCCTGGCCGGCCGGATTGCGATCGAGGCCTGGGACGAGGCGGTCGAGCAGTGGATCACCCGGGTCAACCGACTGGCGGAGTGGTTTCCCGAATACGAGGTCAATCCCCTGGGCGAGGCCGACCGCGCCACCCTGATCGAGCAGATCTGCTACGGGGAGACGGGGGCCCGGGCGGTGCGGCTCAAGGCGGTGATGCCGTTTCTGCGCGATTGGCTCACCGCGGAGCAATTGGCGGCCCTCGACGAGGTCCTGCCGGAGAAGCTCGTCATGACCAACGGCCGCCGTTCAAAAATCACGTATGCCGCGGACGGGCCGCCGGTCTTGAGCGCGCGCATCCAGGAGCTTTACGGGGTCGCGGGGACCTTCAGCCTCGGCCGCGGCCGGGTGCCGGTGAAGATCGAGGTGCTCGCGCCCAATCATCGGCCGATCCAGGTGACCGACGATCTCACGGCCTTTTGGCGGGACATTTATCCGAAGATCCGGCCCGAGTTATCCCGGCGATACCCGCGCCACGAGTGGCGGTAAACCGGGCCTCCCGCCGGCAACTGTCCCTGGAGCGGCCGTCCCCATGAAACCGGTAGCTCGCCGGGCGGTCTAACCTGCACCCCCACGCATGCTCTCGGTCCCCGCCCACCCATGAACCATCTCATCCCTCACCTCCCTGTCATTGCCGCCGTTGGATACTCGATGTTGTACCTGCTCTTTGGCGGAGGGCTGGGCGGGGCATTTCTGATCTATATTATCGCAAAGCTGCTCGGCAAATGAGCCCGGCCTGCCCCGATCGGCCGGCCGGGGCGCTTTCGCCCGCCGAGTTGAACGCCGCTGGGTCCGCGCAGCCTTCCGGCGGCAGGGCGCTCGGCCGCAGCAGCCGGGGTGCGCGCTAGCCGAGTGCATTGGCCGGTTCGGCTATCCGCCTAGTGCTGACGACTCCGCGGGCAAGAAAAGGGAAAGCCCTGCGGTCGAGGGCTTTTCTTCCGCCGCCGGCCGGCGGCGGTACGGGCGGCGGGGCGGCGGAGTCAGGAACAAGGCGCCGGCGGCTCGCGCGGTTCGCTGCATCGTCCGAAAGCGCGCGGATCGCGATTGATCAGGACCGACGAGCGCGACCACCGCGACGTCGAATTTGCGATTTTTCGCCAAACTCTTATCCAGCCAGGCGTTGACGCTGGCCGGCAGCTCGGTCCCCCGATTGGCGGCGACGACCAGCACGTCCGCCTCGGTGGCGGCGGCGGTGGCCTTGGTCAGTTGCGCCGCGTCCTGGAGGAACCTAAACCACCAACTGGATACGCGCAGGACGACATCGCCCGCCGGGAAGTGCGACTTCAAGGCGGCGATGACATCGACGGCTTGCTGCGCGGCGGCAATCCCATCGTAGGCAACAACAACATCTAAAGAGGCCCGCCCGGCGACCAAGGGCGCAAGCCTTTCGAGATAGGGGAACATTGTCGCACGCATAGAGTCCGGTTTGGTGATTTCGGTTCCGTCCGATTCTTTGCCTCCACCGATAGTTTGCGCCGCCGCGCACCGCCTTTGAGTGCGGCCGCCGGGCCGACCGGATTCCGGAGTGACCGGTTGCCCTGCCGGGTCGGTCCGACCACAAAATCTCGGCGCCGCGCATGAATCCGGGTGAGCGGGGTGAACTATCCGGCGCGGACGCGGATCTAAGAAAGCGGAAAGCCGCAGTCGGTCGCCTGAACCCACTAACGAATTTCCATCACATCAACCCGCGTGGGTGAACCCGTTCCGCCGACCCCCGGGGCCGGCGGAGGACGGCGCCGACGCACAGCCCAGCGCTCGCCATGTCAGCTTCCGCCCAACCATCTCCGCCGGACCAACTCTGGGACGAGGCCTTCCTGCGCGTGGAGAGCTACCTGTTGCTCCATCACTTGAATAGCCGGGAGTTTCTCAACGAGATTGTCCGCGAGATCATCGGCGAGGCGCGCGCGGACTGGGCGAGCGATCCCCGCCGAGAACCGATCGCCGTGGCCATGGGGATCACCCATGCGCGGGTGGGGGCCTGGCTGGTCGCGGCCGAGGCGGACCCGGGCCAAGGCGGCGGCCGGTCGGGCGCGCAACGCCGGCTCGCTCTGTTGTTGGCGGATATACCGGGAAAGTGGGCGGGCAATTTTCTGCGGCGGGAGCCGGTCCCGGCGGAGCTCGCGGCGGCGTTGGCCGCGGTCGACCTCGAACCGGGGCCGGAGATTGCGTTCACGAACATGTCGCCGGCGCCATTGGAATTCGGATTCGACGATTCGCCCGAATCGGAATCTCCCGTGCGGCGAGGCGGCGCGGTGTTCCGCGAGGCCGCCGGCTGGCTCTTCCTTATCGGCATCTACGGCGTCGC
>CAZWMF010000341.1:0-242 GCA_964634535.1 uncultured Opitutaceae bacterium
TCAGCGGGTGGGCCTACGCATTGTCCTCATTGCGCACGGTGGTGCGGTACCTCAAGCTGGCGGTCTGGCCGCATCCGCTGGTATTCGACTACGGCACCGGAATCATTCTGCGTCCCGTCGAGGCCCTGCCGTATTTCGGGGTGGTGGCGCTGCTGGTTGCGGCCACGGCAATCGCGCTCTGGCGCCGGCGCCCGATCGGTTTTGCGGGTGCGTGGTTTTTGGTCATCCTCGCTCCGACGACC
>CAZWMF010000341.1:252-4869 GCA_964634535.1 uncultured Opitutaceae bacterium
AAGGCATCGACGACCGCGGGATTCATCGCCGTTTCCCTGGCTGCGGTGATCGCTCTGGGTGTGCTTGGTCTTTACCGTTTTGTTGGACGGCGCAGCCTGTTTGTGCTGGGCGCCTTCGCGGTTGGATTGGGCAGCCTCACCATTCGGCGCAACGCCGATTACCGCAGCGGACTGAGACTTTGGACCGACACGGTCGCCAAGGTCCCCGGGAACGAGCGAGCCCAACGCAATCTTGGCCTCATGTGGGCGTCCCGGCCGGGCGGCTGGCCGGAGGCCATCCGCTATTATGAGGCGGCCCTGCGCCTCAAACCGGACTATGCGGAGGCTCACACCGACCTCGGTTGGGCCTGGGCGCATACTCCCGGCCGTCTGGACGACGCCATCGACCAATATCAACTCGCCTTGCGATCCGCGCCGAATTTCGCCTACGCGCACAATGCATTGGGGCTGGCGCTTCTGCGCCGTCCGGGCGGCGTCTCCGAGGCGATCACGGAATTTGCCCAGGCCCTGCGCATCGACCCGGATTTGCCGGAGGCCCACTACAACCTGGGCACCGCGTTGGCCGGCCAACCTGGGCGCCTCGGCGAGGCCATCGCCGAATACACCGAGGCGTTGCGATTGCGGCCCGATTTCGCGGCGGCGGAGAACGAGTGGGGCCGGGCCTTGGCCCGGACGGGAGCGATCGACGAGGCGCTGAACCATTTTGAGCGGGCCGTGCGGTTCGATCCGGGAATGGCGGATGCTTACAACAATTGGGGGGCCGCCTTGATGCAGTCGAAACGATATCCCGAAGCGATTGGCCGGCTGGAGGCGGCGTTGCGCCTCGATCCGGGGTACTCCCGGGCGCGGATCAATCTGGCCCTGGGACTCGCCCATATGAACCGCCGACCGGAGGCACTTGCGCAACTGGAGAAGCTGATTGCCCGGAATCCGGAAGACGAGAACGCGCCGGCTGCCCGCATCCTTCGGGAGGCGATCCGGCGCGGCGAGACCTTGGAATGACGTGCCCGGCGACCTCCCAAGCGTTGCTTCATCGTATTGGCGCCGGGAGAAAGACTGGATTTGCCGAAATCGACGAGGGATGCCGGCGAGTGCCGAAGCGCTGGCTCGGGCGATCCGCGGGCTGCGTCCCAACTCGGTTTTGGAGCCTCGATCGTAGCGGGGAACGGCAAGCGGCAAAGCGACGGAGGAAAAGATCGCGAGCGAGCGTCCTCGATGAGGCGGTTCTAATCGGAATGAAGGGCGACCACCGGGTCCACCCGGGTGGCTCTGCGCGCAGGCAAGAAGCAGGCGATGCCGACCACCAGGGAAATCACGGCGGCGACGGCCCCGAATGCCCCGAGGTTGTCGGGAGCAATTCCAAACAACAGCGAAGCCAGGTATCGGTTTAGAAACAGGGAGAGGATGACGCCGGCCAGCAGCCCCGACAGGGCAAGCCACAGGCCGTCCACGAACACGAGCCTGAGCACATCCACCGTTTGTGCGCCGAGGGCAATCCGAACGCCAAACTCCTTGGTGCGCTGGGCGACGGCATAGGCCATCACCCCATAGAGCCCCACTGTCGCGAGCAACAGCGCCGACAGGGCAAAAATTCCCGCCAGCAATGCGGGCGACCGGCGGGACGAGAGGCTGTCATCGACCCGTGCATCCATGGAACGGACATCGGACAGCGGCACATCCGGGTCCGCTGCGCGCACGACTTTGACCAGGGTGTTGGCCGCCGAACCAGGATCGAGCTTGGTGCGCGCGACCAGGACAAAGTTGCGAAGATACTGGCGGTTGTAGGGAAAGTAGCACGTGCCTCGCCCATGCTGCTCGGTCAGCCCGGTTTGCTTTACCGTGCCGACCACGCCGACGATCAGGATCGGCTTGTCGGCGGGCCCGGGGTTCGTGCCCAGGTAGACTCGTTTCCCCACCGCGACCCCGTCGGGCCAATATAGCCGGGCAAAGGCCTCGTCGACCACCCCGACGTTGGTGTCGCGGGCCGCGTCATCCGCATCGAGGTATCTTCCGCTGAGCAGGGGGATGCCCATGGCGGAAAAGTAGTCGCCGGCGACGGCGATCTGGTCGTGGACCAAAAACTTCGCCTCGCCGTCCGCCGGCCTATAGCCGGGGACCGTCATCACATCCTGATCGGTCTTGCCGTCCAGGGGAATACTGGATGCCGCCCCGACTGCGGAAATGCCCGGCAAGGATCTGGTCTTCTCAAGCAACCGATCGAAGAAGGTGTGGAATGTGTCCAAGGTGCGATACCCGCTCCACGTCAGGTTGAATCTCCCCGTGATGATGTGGTCCGGCCGGAAGCCGGGAGAGACCGCCATCGCCCGCCGCAGGCTCGTCCCAAGGAGGCCTGCCCCGGTGAGAAGAGCGAAGGCGAGGGCGATCTGGACGACGATGAACCCTCGGCGAAACCGCAGGGTGGCGGCGTCGGCGGTGCCACCGCGCGACACGGATTTGAGCGCCGAGGCCAACACCCCGCGCACGTTGAACCAAGCGACGGGAAGGGCGATGAAGGCGCCGACAAGCCCGGCGCCCAGCAATGCGGCTACGGCAATTCTTGCGTTGAATGAAACCTCCGCCCCGAGGGGCAATTGATCAATCCCCAGAATGGCCAGGAAGCGCAAGCCCACGAAGCCCAGCAACAGCCCCAGGACGCCTCCGACCGCGGCGAGCAGCATGGTCTCGGTCATCACCTCTCCCACGATGTGCCGCTGGCCTGCGCCGAGCGCTTGACGGATGGCCATTTCTCCTTGGCGACGGGTTGCCCGGATCAAGAGAAGATTGACGAGATTCAGGCAGCCGACGCCGAGAAGCAGCAGCGCCGCGGCCTGAAGCAGGAGGAGCATCGGTCGGACCGCCGCCACATAGTCGGCTTGGAGCGGCGCGACGACCGTATGGGTGCCGGCATCGGCGACCACCTTCGCCTCCGGGAAAAGCGGCGCCAATTTGTTGTCGAGGGCGTCCACCTGAGCCTGGACGTCCGCCAGCTTGGCCCCAGGCGCGATTCGTCCGATCAAAATTTTCCCGACACTGTGCCGCGCTCCGACGTTGCGCTCGCCCTCCTCCGAGGACAGCGGCACATAAACCGGCGCCCGAAAGGATAGAAATCGGAAACCCGGAGGCAGCACGCCAACAATGGTGCAGGTCTCCCCGTCCCTGCGAATGACCCTTCCCAGCACCTTGGGATCGGCGCCAAACGCGCTTTGCCAGTATTCATAGCTCAGCATGGCCTCATGATCGGTCTGGTAGGTCATCTCGGCGTCCGTGAAGGTTCGCCCCAGGAACGGCTTCACCTCGAGGACACTCAGGAATTCCGACGTCACGCGCCCGAGTTTTTCCATCGACGTCGAACCGCTCTCGCCGAGTACCGAGGTGGTCTCGTCGATCTCGGCTAAAGAGGCTAACGCCGGAATTTTTCCCCGGCGTTCGTAGTAGTTGGTCGTCGATGCGCCCGACGTGGCGCTGGGCAGCTTCGGGTAGACGTAATACATCGCGACCAGGCGGTCGGCGCGCGGAAACGGCAGCGGACGAACGAGGATGGCGTCAAAGACGGCAAAAATGGTCAGGTTCGCTCCAATGCAGAGCGCCAGCGTCGCCAGTGCGGTCAACGTGAATCCCGGCGTCTTGAGCAGGCGGCGGACGGCGAACCTCAGGGCGGCGATCCAAGGGAAGGTCATATCAACCCTCCCGGCATTGCAGAACACGTGCCAGCGGTTTCGGTTTACCGATAATTAAAGATACCAATGCTATACGACATTTGGCGTCGGCGAGAGCTCGCGCGCGGAGTACGTTTCTGGGAAAACAGATTCCCAGGAGCGGGATTCAACGCCGGGCCTCCGGCCACGGCCAAAGTTTCGGAGATCGCCCCATCAGGACGCCGGACGGAAGGGCACCGAGAATTGGCTCTGCGCCCAGGTGACGAGGAGCCGTCCGCCGGCACCGTCCGACACGAGGTCCATCGTGAACTGGTCGACCGGGACGCTCAACCCGGCGTGGTTGAGCGCGACGTGCGCGATGTCCTGGGCCGCGTTGTATTGGGTCCCCCATTCACCGATCGCCCGGCTCACGATCAGCTGGGCCGTATTGGCATCGGTGGGGAGGAGGAACAGCGTGTACGCCCCGGCCGGAAGTGTCGCGCCGCCCAGGTTGATCGGCTGTTGGGTGATGAGCGTGGTGGCCTCGTCCGCACCCAATCGCCAAACCGCGCCGAAGGGCACGAGTCCGCCCCAGATGGACCGCGGCTGGCCGGTGCGGGGATCCTTCGTATAGGGGCGGCCATAGATCAGGGTGACGCGGTCCCGGCCCACGACGATGCTGAGGACTTGGTGCGGGCTGTGGCGGCGGGCGTCGGCGGCAAAAGCCGAGGCGGGCGGCCGATTCGGGACGGCGGGAGCCTGGCCGGAGGCGCGGGGGAGAAGAAGCGCGATGGCGGAGAGGAGGGCGACGGTGGAGGAGCGGGGATTCATGGCAATTGCCTAGTGTAGCAAATCGTTCAGCGGGCGCAATGGTGCCAACCGTTCGGCGCCGGCGTGCCACTCAGGGGCAATCCGCTGGGGAATGTATGCAAACCTGGTTCGGCCGCTGCCGGGCCGAGAGCCGTCCGATCGCTGCGTTGGC
>CAZWMF010000342.1:0-4862 GCA_964634535.1 uncultured Opitutaceae bacterium
GTCTCCAGGGCGGCGGGCAGCTTGAACCCGAGGGCATGCTCCAGCGTCTGCTTGCTGGCCGACTCTTTCAGGTGGTACTGGGCCATGCCGACGTAGAAGAAGATGGTGCCGTCGTCGGCGATGCTCGTGGCCGCCTCGTTCAGTAAGTCCTCGGCCCGCCGGTAGTCTCCGCGATGATAAACGATGATGCCGCAGGCGCGGGCCACCTGGGGATCGTCCGGATACGCTTCCCGGGCCTTGTTGGAAATATCCGTGGCGCGTTGTTCGTCCGCGGACCGTGTGGCGTACAGCAGCGTGAGCTCGCGTTCGGCCGGCGCAAAATCGGGGAAGCGTCCGATGACGGACTCGTAGACCCGAACGGCCGCGGTCGCGTCGCCCTGGTGCGTGAGATTCATTCCCTCGACCATGAGGGCGGGCACATCGTCCGGATTGGCGGCGAGCGCCTTCGCCACGTCATCGGCGGCTTGGGCGGCCCGGACGGGATCGCCCGACAAATCCGTGAACTTCAAGAACTGGCTGGCCGCCGCCGCATTGGCGAATCCCCCGTTCGCGTCCAAGGCCCGGCGCATGTCGTCCTGCGCTGCGGCCACCCGGCCCACGCTATAGTTGGCCAGGCCCAGATCGAACAGCAGATCCGCATCCCGTGGCTCCTTCGCCGCCGCATCGTCCAGCAGGGTGGCCGACCAGGCGAAGTTGCCCATCCGATAGGCCAACCGGCCAAGCAGTCGCGAAACGTCGGGATCGGACGGCGCCAGATCATGCGCGGATTTGGCCATCTCGTAGGCTTGGGCCGCGTCTCCGCGGGCCACGTAAAGTCGCGCCAAGCGGGCGATGGCTGTTTCGTCCTTTGGATCGATCTTCAAGGCCGCCTGGCAGGTCGCGATCGCCTGGTCGACCGCGCCCTGGCGCTCATAGACCGCGGCGAGCCGGGCGAGCACGACCGGATCGTCCCCGTGGGCCGCCGCCGCCTTTTCCAAGGCGGCGAGTTCGTCCTTGCCCGCGGTGCCCACGTCGATTGACAGCACGGAAAGCCGGCGCCGGGCATCGGCCACCCAGTCCTCGTCGCTGGCATGCTGGAGGGCTCGCTGCAACGCCTGCCGGGCGGCGGCCTCCTGTCCGAGCATGTATTGGGTCATCCCCAAGTGATATTGGGTTTCGCCGTCGTCGGGCAGATTGACGGCCGCTTCCTCGAGCAGGCTGAGCGCCCACCCGAATTGGCGTCGTTTGAACAGCACCCAGCCCAGCGTGTCCGCCGCCTGGGGTTCGTTGGGGAGGAGTTTTCGCGCCCGCTGCGCCATGTCGAAGGCCTTGTCGAGATTGCCGAGTTGTTCGGAATACAGGAAGGCCAGGTTGTTCAGGGCCGCGCTGAAGTTGGGATCGGCCGCCAGCACCTGATTGTAGCTCGTGCCCGCCCCGGCGAAGTCCTTTTCCTGGATTTCAATCATGCCCATCAGCATGAGGGCCCGGGTGTCCTTGGGGTTTTGCGCGACGACCTTGCGCAGGTCGGCGAGCGCCGGCCTGTCGCGTTTGGTCGTGTAATACAGCTCGGCCAACAGAAAATACGGCTCGCCCGCGTCCGGTTGCAATTCGATCGCCTTCTTGAGGTCGGCTTCCCCGGGCCCGATCTCATGTTGCGCCAGGGCCACCTTCGCGAGCAGCAGGTGGGTGTGGCCGTCGCCCGGAGCCCGGGCGATCCGCGTCTGCAATCGGGCCTGGGCCTCGGCGTATTTTCGCTCCAGAATGTCCAGATTGACCAGTTGGTCGAGGGCGGGCGCATAATCCGGGTCTACGCCGAGCGCCTGTTCAAAACTCTGGCGGGCGTCGGCGCGGCGGTCCTGCTCCAGCTGCACCATGCCGGCGAAGGTGAGGGGCGCCGGCGACTTCGGCGCCGCCTCGGCGATCTGCCGATAGAGGAACAGCGCGTCGTCCAGGTTGCCGTTGCGCACGTAGGCCCCGGCGAGCAGCATGCGCACGGACAATTCCTCCGGCCGGCGCGCCAGGATCTGCTTGAGCGAGACGATCGCCGCCGGCACATCGCCCTTCTGCATCTGCACCTGCGCGAGCGAAATCACCGCGTCCACGAAATCCGGCGCCCAGGTCACCGCCGATTCGAGCGAGGCCTCGGCCTTCTCGACCGCGCCCGTGCCCAGGTAGGCCTGGGCCAGCTCATATTCAAGCAAGGGATACCGGGGATAGTACGTCCGGGCATTCTCAAATATCGTGATGGCCGCGGCCGGATCGCTCTTGGCCAGCTGCAGCCGGCCGCTCAGGAGGAGCGCGTCGGGATAGGCGGGCTCGCGCGCCAGCACCTTCGCGACGGCGGCTTCGGCCTCGGCGAACCGGTGCTGCTTTTCGTCCAATTGGGCGAGCAGCATGTTCGCGGGCAGGAAATCCCCGGCCCGCTGGGTCAGGTCCTCCAGTATCCGGCGGGCGCCGTCGGCGTCGCCCGTCTGAATCTTGAACTGGGCAAATTGCAGGCGTTTGCTGGAGCGCAGCGGCGCCAATTCCGCCGCCCGGGCAAAGCACTCCCCGGCCTTGGCCGGAAGCTTTTCCTGCCAGTAAAGCGCCCCGAGCGAGGTGAAGGCGTTCGCATATTTCGGATCGAGCTCGGTCGCGCGTTGGAAGGCCGCCTGCGCCTCCGGGAAGTGCCGCTGTTCGAACTCCAGGGTGCCCAGGGCCACCAGCACCGGGGCGCTGCCCGGCAGGGGGGCCGGCAGCTTGAGCAGGCGTCGGCGCGCCGCCTCCATATCCGGCGTTTCCGTCGCGCTCTCCGCCAGGAGGAGCGGGGCGTCCGGATGGTCCGGCTGGCGATCGAGGACGTAAAGCGCCTCGTCGCGGGCCGCGTCGAATTTGCCGAACGCGAGGTAATACAGACCCAAGTCGAGCCGGACCTCCAGGTTGTCCGCGTCGAGGGTCTCGGCCGCCCGCAGGAAGGTGTAGGATTTGCCGATGCGCCCCTCGTTGAAATAGATCGCGCCCAGCCGCCCCACCACCCGCCCATCGCGCCGGTCGAGCTTGGACGCGTTGAGGTATTCGATCTCCGCCGCGTCGTACTGGCCGGCGGCGAAATAGTGATCGGCGCGGGCGACATGCCGGGCCTTGCGCGCCCGCTTGGTGCAGCCGGTCAGCGCCAGGACGAGGACGGCCGCATATCCGGCCAGCCTGAGAACGCGGGCGGTCTTTTTCATGGGGAACCTTCGATTGGTCGAGTCGATTTTGCCGGGGGTTGATCGGAGCGGGCCAGCAGCCAGAGCAGCGCCAGCAGCGGTCCGAGCGAGACCAGGAAGAAAATCCAGCCGCCCTTGCGATGGAGGTAGGAGTGGATCATCTGCGGTCCGTAATGCGTGCACAGTTCGCCAATCGTCACGATGCGGACGCCATTGCGCAAAATACCGAGGGGAACCACCATGAGGGTAAACAGGGCGCGCTTCCATGGCGCCCGCAGGAACAGGTAGCCCGCCGCCAGGCTGACCACAAAAAGGGCCAGGCTCGATTGGATTCCGCTGCACTCGGGGGCCACCTGCAGCGTGATGTTCGGAAGATGAAAATCCAGGTCGCCCTGGCGCAGGTACGGCACGTCGGACCAATCGAAGAACAGGTCGGCCGTGTCGGCCGACGAATATTGCAGAAATCGCTCCAGTCCCCCGACCAAAGTCAGGGGAAGCGGGACCATGCACACGAGAAACGCCAGGGGAAAGCCGATCGCGCGGAAGCGCGTCCGCCCGAATGACCAACCGGCCGCACCGATCACGAAGAACACCAGCGAAAGCACGGCGAGGCTTAGACGGTCGTCCGCCCAGACCGCTCCCGGCCGCCCCAAAAGCCAGGCGCAAACCAGGGTGCCCAGGCCGCAGGCCCCAAAAAACGCGCCGAGCTTCCGGGCCGGCGGCGCCGCCTCGCGCGGCAGCCTTTCCTGCAACCAAACCAGTCCGACGGAAATCAAGGGAACGAGGCCTAAGTAGCTGTTGAATTCGTTTGATAGGGAATACCGCGCCAGCCGGAACAAGACCGGCGCGTAAACGATCAACAGCGCGCCGAGCGCCCATGCGAAGGCGCGGGCTTCGCGCCGAATGCTGTCGTCGGACGGGCTCGGAGGATTAGCGGCCATATCGATTCAAACCGAACCGATTAAAGGCGGCCGGCCCACGGAATTCAATTGTGGAACTTACGTAATTGCGGAGCCTTAGTACGCGTACGACACACTGCACCCGATTTCATGGGTTGAGAAGCTATACTGGCTCGCCGTCGATTCGTCGCGGCTGATTTGGATAAACAGCTGAACCGAAGCGTGGTGCAGAAACCCCGCGGTCCCGATCGAAGCGTTGAAGCTGTTGATCTGGTCGTCGCGTGCCGCGGTCGCCGTCGAGGATTGCGTCAGGCCATTGACATTCTGATAACTCACCTCGGACCGGTTGAATCCGGCGGCGACGTTTAAGTGCTTGAGAAAACGTTGGTTAATATTGACGCCCCAGCTGGTCGACGTCGTCGACTGACCGTCCAGGTACGAAAACGATGCGCCGTGGCCTACGGTAAAGGCCACCCGGGTCGCTTCCCACGGGTCGAATACGCTGGAGAGGCTGGCAATCGGCGTGTCTCGGCGTGTCGTAATATGATGGGCCTCAAAGTTTTGGCTTTCAAAGCCTGCGTTGAATATCAATAAGGCCTTACGGTCCAATGAATTTGCAGTCAGAGTTGCCTCCGGCGTATAGGTGAAGCCCTGAGTGGCTCCAATTTCGTCGATGTATCCCACATTGCCATCGACTGCCCCGGTGAATTGCGGACCGAAGATGTACTTAAACCCATCCTGGGTCGACCATTGGCGTTCCGCCGGATAATTCACGGCGGCCGTGGTGATCTGCTGC
>CAZWMF010000343.1:0-4861 GCA_964634535.1 uncultured Opitutaceae bacterium
GACCGACCGCTTCTCGGGATCCTTGAGGACCTCATAGGCTTCGGAAATTTTCTTAAACATCTCCTCGGCCTGCTTGTTGCCCGGATTCTTGTCCGGGTGGAACTGCACCGCCTTCTTGCGGTAGGCCTTCTTGATCTCTTCGTCGGTCGCTCCCTTGGCGACTCCGAGCAGTTCGTAATAGTCTTCCTTAGCCATGGTGTCGGGCGCGGCGCTCAGGCCTGCGGGCTCGCTTCGGGTCCGCTTGAAACGACGACGGACGCCGGGCGCAACAACCGACCGTGCAAGGTGAAGCCGGATCGGACGACGCTCAGGATCTGCTCAGCCGGCACCGTGGGACTGGCTTCGTGGGAGATCGCCTCGTGGCGATGCGGGTCGAACCGTTCGCCCACCGGGCTGAACTCGGCCAGGCCATGGGCCGCCAGACCCGCCTTCAGCTGCTGGAGCACCATATCCACGCCTCCGATCAAGGTCTTGAGGTCCGCCTTCGGCTGGCGCGCGGCCGCGATGCCGAGCAGCAAATTGTCCCAGACGGGAATGACGTCCTGGAGCACATTGGCGGCCGCCGCGCCGCGCACCTCGTCGCGCTCGCGCACGGATCGACGTCGAAAATTTTCCAAGTCCGCAACTGCCCGAAGGTAACGATCTTGGGCGGCCGCCGCATCCGCGCGGGCCGCCTTCAGCTCGGCCTCCAAATTGGGCGCGGTGGATTCAGCCGCCCCGCCCGCCCCCAGTTCGGGGCCCTCCGGATCCTTCGGCGTGGTCGGCGTTTCACTGCGCTCGGATGATGAACTCATGTATAAAAGGAAGTCAGTTAATGCGTCGGCGGCCGTTCTTCAAGCCGCGAACGCGCGCGAGCCGCTTCGATGTTGCTTTGCCTCCGGCATTCGCACTTCTATGGCCATTCCCCCCCGGCCGGCCGACTTCGATCGCTTCCGTTCCCATGCCCATCTCTAAACCCACCCTGTTCGCCGCTGGCATCCTCGCGGCGACCGTCGCATCCTTTCTGGCGGTCCCGGCCTCGGCCGACGACGCGGCCAACCCGCGCTTCGGGCCGGCCGAATCCTCGGTCGTGCATTGGCAACCGTTCGGTCCGGAGGCCTTCGCGCGGGCCCGCACCGATAATAAACCGATCTATATGCTCGTCGGCTCATCGCTGAACGAGCTCAGCCGCTCCACGCTCAAGTCGCTGGAGGCCACGGAGACCGCGGGCTACTTCAATGCGCATTTTATCTGCGTCGTCGTGGATCGGGACGAGCAGCCCGGGGTCGCGGCCGCAGCCCAGCAGTATCTGCGGGCGGTCAAGCAGATGGCCGGGTGGCCGGCGAACCTCTGGCTGACGCCCGACGGCCAGCCGTACGATGGCGCCAATTACCTTCCGGCCGGCGAAGAATGGGGCAAGAAGAGCCTGATCGAAATCGCCCGAATCGACGGAGAAACCTGGCTGCACGATGCCACCGGCTGCCGGCGCGCCGCGAAGGAGGCGGGAAACACCATGCGACTGGCCTTGGCCGTGCACGGCGGGCTCGATCCCGCCCGACTCAAGGCCGCCCTGGACGACGGGGCCCAGGGTTGGCGCACGCAATACGATGCCGTCCATGGCGGATTCGGCGATCCGCCCCGCTATCCTCAGCCCGAGTTAGTGCGCTTCTTCCTGAACCGGGGCGGGGCCGACCGTGACATGGCCCGGGCCGCGCTGCGCGCGATCGCCGCCAGCGCGCTCCGCGATCCATTGGACGGCGGCTTCTTCCATTACCTCCAGGATGCCGAAGGCCGCCTGCCCTATCCGCAGAAGTACCTGTCCGACCAGGCCCGCATCGCCCTGGCCTATCTCGACGCCGATCGCCTGAGCCCCGACCCGGCTTTCGTCGAAGCGGCCCGAGGGGCCTTGGACTACGCGCTGGGCCGGCTGGCCCGCCCGGACGGGACGCTGGTCTCGGCCGAAGACGGCACGAGGGAAGGCAGCGAAAACCACTTCGTCTGGACCGCGGCCGAGGTGGCCCAGGCCTTGGGCGCCGAGGCGGCGCCATTCGACGCCGCCTATGCGATCGCACCCACGGGAAACATTCCCACCGACGCGGATCCCTCGGGTCAATTCACGGGCAAGAACATCCTGCGCCGCGCGGCACCCCGCGGCAGCGCGGCCGCGGAGGCGCAGCTCTCCCGCGATTGCGCGGCATTGCTCGCCCGGCGCGATCGACGGCCGGCCCTCGTCCAGGACCGGCGTGCGGCCGCGGATGCCCACGGTCTCCTCTTGGCCGCGCTGGCCCGCGCCGCCGAGCAATTCGGCGACGCGCGCTATCGCGACGCCGCCGTCCGGCTCGGCACGATCGCGCGGGCCGCCTTCATCGACACCGATGGAACGGTGCACCATTTTGCCGGCGACCCCCATGGCCTGGCCTCGCCCGGCGATTACACGGCGCTGGCTCTCGGATACCGGGAGTTGGACCACTTGGAGGGCAATGGCACCGGCGCACTCGTCGTCGACCGGCTCTTGCGCCAGGGTGGAAGCCTATTCCTGGAAAAACCGGCCGGCGTCTATGCCGCCGGGACGGTGCCGCCGCTGCCGGGCGTCTTTGTGCGCGCTCCCGCCTATCTCCTGGCCGACGGGGCGCCTTCGCCCGAGGCGCTCGCTCTACTGGCCCAGCCCGACGCCGAGACCGCGCACGCGCTCGAACGAGGGCTCGTGCAGCGCCTGGCCGATAGCGATGTTTCCTACGGCGACGCCCTCTTCGCCCTAAGCCAAGCCCCTTAAGCAGTTTCAGTCGGACTGTAGCCGCTATTTACAGGTCATCGCCCTCTGAGAGATAGCATTCGGAACGGCCGCAGTTTTCTTGAAAATGCTCTAGGGGCCAGGTTTGCAGGGCCGCAAATCTCGGAACTATTCTGAGAAGAGTCGTGAGTCGGTTCAGCCAATGCGGATCCCGTAAGGGGCAAAGCCGAGCCTGCTCATTGCAGCGACAGGTTGGCGGATTTCCCGCCGCCTGTCGGCTCCATGTCATCTCATAAGCCGCCTCCGGCGCCTCACTCGATGAGGCGCGGTAGGTCGGCTTTCCGGGTCCTGGCGAAGCGCAGCCCCGTAGGGTCACGCTTTGGCTGAACCGACCCACGACTCGGCGGAGAGCGGTCTTGAGCCGGCGCGCCGCGCACCTAAGCTGGCGCCGACGATGATCGCGCGCCCTCTTCCGCCCTCCCTGGTGCGGACGTTTGGCCTTCTGGCCCTGTGGTCGGTCGTGGGCCTGGCCTTCGCCAGCCAATTCTACCTGACGAGCACCATGCTGGGCCGCTCGATCACCTGGGGCGAGGCGATCACGGCCTCGCTGGGCGATTGGTACGTCTGGGCAGTCCTGTCGCTGCCGATCCTGTGGTTTGCCCGCCGGTATCCGCCGGAAAGCGGTTCGCCCTGGGTCACCGCCACGCTGCATCTGGGGGTGGCGATCGTGATCTCGTTTCTCTATGTCGTCCTGCGCTCGCTCGTCGGCCTGGCGCACGCCCGCTTGGTCGGGGAGAATTCCGATTTCGGCGACCTGTTTCGCCCCCTGCTTTTTCGCACGTTTCCATCCAATCTGCTCATCTACGGCGTGATCGTCGCGCTGAGCCATGCGGTCGGCTACTACCAGAAGTATCACGCGCGCACCGTGCAGGCCCTCGAACTCGAAAAGCACCTCACCGAGGCCCGCCTGCAGGCCCTGCTGCACCAGCTCGAGCCCCATTTCCTTTTCAACACCCTGAACGGCATCGCCTCGCTCATGTACAGCGATGTGGAGGCCGCCGACCGCATGCTCGTGCGCCTGAGCGAATTGCTGCGCCTGACCATGAATCAGACCGGCGCGCCTCGGGCGGTCTTGCGCGATGAGATATCGTTCGTCGAGCGCTACCTGGAGATCGAGAAAATCCGGTTTCGCGGCCGCCTCACCGTGGAAATCGTGGTCGATCCGGATATCCGGGACGCGCTCGTGCCCAGCCTCGTCCTGCAGCCGCTCGTCGAGAACGCCATCCGGCATGGGATCGAGCCGCAAACTCGGCCGGGCCACATTGCGATTCGGGCCCGACGGGACGACGGGCGCCTCATCTTGACCGTGGCCGACAACGGGGCCGGCCTGTCCGCGGAGCCGACGGTGCGTCCCCGCGGGGCCTCGACCCGCAAGGGCATCGGGCTCGCCAACACGCGGGCCCGCCTGAATGAGCTTTACGGCGACCGCCACTCGTTCGAACTATTGAACGTGCCGGAGGGCGGCTGCCGCGCCCAACTGGCGATTCCCCTCGATGCCTAAACTGCGAACCGTGATCGTGGACGACGAGCCGCTGGCGCGCGAACGTCTCCTCCGCCTGCTTTCCACCGAACCCCAGGTCGAGGTCGTCGCCGAATGCGGCGACGGCTTGGCCGCCGCCGAGGCGATCAAGCGCCAGGCCCCCGACCTCATGTTCCTGGATATCCAGATGCCCGGCCGGGACGGCTTGCAGGTGCTGGCCGAACTCCCGGTCGCCAAGCGTCCGGCCATCATTTTCGTCACCGCCCACGCCCAGTTTGCCCTGGACGCCTTCAACGTCGGCGCGGTCGACTACCTGCTCAAGCCGTTCGACCGGGAGCGCTTCCAGGTCGCGCTCGCCCGCGCCGAGGATTTCCTGAAAAGCCGCAATGCGGGTGTCCGGCCCGAAGGCGAGGCCGCCCCGGCCCGCTCGCCCGATCGCCTGGCGATCAAGACCGACGGCAAGGTGGTCTTCGTCCGGCCGGAAGAAATCCAGTGGATCGAAGCGGCCGACAACTATGTCGTCCTGCACCTCGGCGACCGAAGGCTGATGGCGCGCGAAACGCTCAAGTCGCTGGAATTGCAGCTCGGCCAGACCGACTTTACGCGGGTCA
>CAZWMF010000344.1:0-4851 GCA_964634535.1 uncultured Opitutaceae bacterium
GCGGAATTTGCGTCCGAGGTGGCCGATCCGTTCCTGCCGGAAAAAGACCGGTCCGGGCGAGTAGATCCTGAGGAGGATAGTCGCCAGCAAGGTTGCGACGGCGAGCACCGGAAGGACGGCCAGCGTTACGGCGAGGTCGACCCCGCGTTTCCAGATGGGCATGGCGGCGCAGGGGTTCACGAGAGGGAAACGGACGGCGCGCGGCGAACGCGGGCAAGTTGGGAGCGGTCGATCAGCAGCTGGACCTGACGCTCGAGAATCGACAGCATGACCGCGACCCGGTCGCGATCGTTGCGCTCCTGCAGGATCACCGCTTGCAGGCCCTGCATCGGCCCCGCCGTGACTTCCACGAGATCGCCCGGTTGCAGGCCCGGCTCGATCGTGATGACGTCCAGCGCCTCGCCGGCCCAGCGGCGCAGGGTGTCGACCAGGCCGTCCTCCACCCGTGCGGGGGCGGCGCCAAAGCTGACGACGCCCAGTGCGTCGGGGGCGTAGCGCACTGCGGAATACCGGCTGGCCAGCTCGAAACGGCAGAAGAGATAACGGGGAAATAGGGGCTCGGTCACGACGCGGCGGACCCGGCGGATCGTCTTGGGTCGGCGCAGGCGCGGGAAGTAGGTCTCGAGGCCCAGGGTATCCTGCAGATAGGCCGCGACCGCCTTTTCCTTAAGGGCCTTGGTGTGGACGCAGTACCAGTTCACGTGGATCTCCGAATCGGCGGTGGCGGTGGCGCCGGCCTTAGTTCCGCGAACGGAGTAGGGGGTTCCAAAGGGCTCGGATAGAATCATGGGACGTGGCGCGACGGAGGACGGGAACTCAGGCCGGAGGAATCGGGGCGGACTTCAAAGGTTCGGACAGGATCGCAAGCGTCTTCTTCAGAATTTCGCGCTGTTGCCGCAGCCGCTCGTTTTCGATGCGCAGGCGGGCCACTTCGGTCTGAAGTTCCTTGAGGAGCTTGGCGTCGGCCGAGACCCCCGCCGGTCCGCCTTCGGTTTCACCGCCGCGGGCCCAGCTGTAGAGACTGGCCGCGCTGATGCCGAGCTCGCGCGCCACTTCCCGGGCCGACCGTTGGCCGGACTTCCAAAGGCGGAGGGCTTCCTGGCGGAAGGCCTCGTCGTAGGGGCCTCGGCGCTCGTTTTGTGTCAGGGTGGTCATGGGGGTGGCCGCTATCATTCGCCCGCCTTCGGGCACGCTGCCGCCATTTCGGTGCATCGCGATTGGTGCGGGATTCCGGTTGGCGTGTAATATAACAAGGTGTTGGACGCGCGATCACTGGACGGTTGGACAGAATCGCGGCGGGGCGGCAGACTTCGACGGCATCCCGGGCATGGCAAGGGGTTTCTGAGAGCGGTCGGGTCCAGACGTCGGCGCGTGTCTGACGCTGTCTAATGTGACGTTTACGCGCATGTCCAGCGGGGTGTCGGGCGGGATATGGCGCGGGTGGGGCCCCGCCCGGCGCCGCATTCACCCGGCATTTTGGCGCAAGTGCATGGCGGCAGGCGCACCTGGAAATGTTACGCTTCGGTTTCGGTATTTCCCGAATGAAAGCGGGGTTACGGTACGTAGGGCAATGCCCTACACGAAATCTAGGCGGGAGACGGCAACCCTGTAGGGGAAGGTCGCGCACGGTTTATGACACAGGAAAATGCCGCCGGTTTGCCCCGCCCGCTTGTCCAGCGGTGTCCAGTGGTGTCCAGCCGGTGTCCAGAACGGGGTCCGCCGGACCCCCTGACGTAATTTATGGCTGAATACAAAATCGCCGCCGGGAGCGGATTTCGCTCGGAGGCGGCGGGCGGATGGGCGCGGCGGCCGCGGAAGGAGGCGACGCCGCCCGCTGGCGCGTACGCGGAAGCCGCTCAGTGAGCGGGAGCGTTCCAGTGGACCGCGCGACTCGTCCGGCGACGTGCGACGCGGGCCGGAAAGAGGTGGGTGGGTTCCTCGGAGGGCGCCGGCGCCTCGGCCATGATGAACCCGGCTTCGGTCTCGTAGCCTTCCGGCGCCTGGCGAATGGCGCGAATCAAGGCGACGGCTGAGGCAAACAAAAAGAGGACGGCGGAAAGGATCAGGGCGGTGGTCATGGGGGAGGACCTGGTACGAGCTTAAAGGATAATATCGGCTTGGATCGGATTTGGCTGAGCGTTTTTAGCGCAAGACTGGGCGTTTTCGATGGGGTTATCCTAGCTCAGTCGCCTGCGGGCCACCATAGGGGATTGTCCCTAGATTTGCATTGGGGATACCCTATGCGGAGGTCTGCACCGCCGGCGCCATCGGGGCTGGATATTTTTATAAGTTGTTTATTGTTAAACAACTTATATAATCCTATCGGACGAAGCGCACGGTCAGGGGATACCGGTAATATTCATTCCCCGAACTTTTCACCGCGGCGACGATAGAGAGAACGAGTCCGATTACGCCCAACGTTGCCGCCACCGGAATGCCGATGAGAATAAAGAACAGCGGGATCGTGCAGATGAAATAGAGCAGGAGCGACAGGTGGAAATTCAAGGCCTCGCGGGCGTGGTAGGCCACAAAGGGCGAATCCGTTCGAAGGACGAGGTAGACGACCAGGGGAAAGAGGAACGGAAAGCCGAAGAAAAAGGAAAGGTGGCAGAGCACGCTCCAGAGGCGGTCGCTGCCAGACACGGGCGGCGCCGGCGGGGGCGGGCTCGATTCAGCGGAAACAGGGGGCATTGCGCGGAGGCGGGGTAGTCGCGATGCTGAGGGGATTCTCCTCCTTGGGCAAGCCCGGCTTCAGCCCGAAAGTTTTTGTTGCGTCGGCCCGGGCGAATCTCTGAGATGGACCCCTTTCAATTACGCCTGCCCCGGAAATCCGGGTTCCCAGGGGGAACGAATCCATGAATACTCAGCTCACGTTAAAAGTCAGCGCGCGCGCCCAGACCGGACGCAGCGCCTCGCGGCGCCTGCGCAAGGCGAACAACATTCCCGCCATCCTGTACGGGAAGCACACCAAGCCGGAAAAGCTGGCGATCGACGGACCCGAATTCGTGCGCTTGCTCAAGGCGGTCGGCGGCCGGTCGCTCCTGATCGAACTGCAGCGCGACGGGCAGACCGAGAAGCCCTTGTCCTTCCTGCAGGAAATCCAGCGGGACCCGATGACTGACCGGTTTCTGCATGTCGACCTCCACGAGGTGAAGGCCGACGAGACCTTTGAGATCCGCGTGCCGGTTCACGTGTCGGGCGAATCCTATGGGGTCAAGAATCAGAGCGGTGTGTTGGAAATCAATACGCACACCCTGCGCATCCGCACGCTGCCGAAGAATCTGCCGGCCTTTATCGAAATCGATGTCACGCCGCTGAAGGTGGGCGAGACGATCAAGGTGGCCGAACTCAAGCCGATTGCCGGGGTGGAATTTCTCGATTTCAAGGGTCAACCCGTGGTCGCCTGCGTCGAGCCCGTGGCCGAGGTCGTCACCGAGGTGGCCGCGGTGGCCGCGCCGGCCGAGGGCGAGGCCGCGGCCGCACCGGCCGCCGGCGAGGCGGGCAAGGCGCCCGCGGCGGGCGATGCCAAGGCGGCGGCCGCCGGCGAAGCGGGCAAGGCGCCTGCCGGCGACGCCAAGGCGCCCGCGGCCGGAGCCAAGCCGGCGGCCGGAGCCAAGCCCGCGGCGGGAGCCAAGCCGGCGGCCGGCGCGAAACCGGCTGCACCGGCGAAGAAGTAAATTTGCCGCGGATGGGCGGTCCCGCGCGGGACCGCCCCTTCGCGTTCCGTTCTTTGTTATTTCATGTCCATCGCGTTGGTAGCCGGCCTGGGCAATCCCGGACGGGCGTACGCCCGCACCCGGCACAATCTGGGTTGGCTCGTGCTCGACGCCCTGGCCAAACGCCACGGGCTGGTTTGGAAGCGGGAGGCCGCCTTCGAATCGGACCTGGCGCGCTGGAATCTCGACTCGGGTTCCGTCCGCTGGCTGGTCAAGCCGCTCACGTTTATGAATGAGAGCGGTCGGGCGGTGGCGGCGGTCGCCCGCTATCACCGAATCGCCTGCCCGGATATCGCGGCCGTCTACGACGATCTCACGATCGACGTGGGCCGGCTCAAAGTGTCGGTCTCCGGCAGCGCCGGTGGCCACAACGGCGTCGCGAGTCTGCTCGAGCACCTGGGCGACGGGTTTGCCCGCTTCCGCATCGGAATCGGGCCGAAGGCGCCGCCGGAGATGAACCTGAAGGATTTCGTACTCACTCAATTTTCAACCGAACAACTTGTTATTATAGAAACAAACATCGACCGCTTCGTCCAAGGGCTGGAGCTGCTGCTCGACCGCGGCGCCGAACCGGCTATGAACGAACTCAATCGCAAAGCATCATCATGAATCAGACCAATCGCCACTATCGCGCCACCTTCATCCTGGACAATCGCGGGAAGGAAGAAACGACCGACACCATCATCGAGAGCGTCAAGCAGGAGATTTCGGCGGTCCACGGCGAAGTCACCGGGGTGGAGAACCTCGGCAAGCGCGATTTTGTCCGGATCACCGACCGGAAGTTTCCCGCGGGCAACTATGTGCAGATTTCGTTCTCGGCTCCGCCGGACGGTCCGGCCCAACTCCGGGAAAAACTTCGGCTCAATCACAACGTCTATCGCACCTTCGTCGAGTCGGTCTAGGGACTCCTCCCCCGGTCGGCCGGCGAAGACCCCATCCCATGGCATACCTCAATAAAGTATTTCTCATCGGCAACCTGACTCGCGATCCGGAGTTGCGGACCACGCCCAAGGGCACGTCCGTCTGCCAGTTTGGAATCGCAGTCAGCCGCCAGTTCAAGGATGAGTCGGGCGCGACCCGGGAAGAAACCACGTTCGTCGACGTCGAGGCGTGGGGCAAGCAGGGCGAACTTGTA
>CAZWMF010000345.1:0-4835 GCA_964634535.1 uncultured Opitutaceae bacterium
GCTGGCTTTCCAGGGCGTTGAGCTCCTCCTGGTACTTTTCGTTGGCCTTGTTTTCCATGGCCTGGACGACCTTGAACGGCCGGAGGGAGACGCCCTTGCCGCGGATGGACAGCAGGTCCTCCGAACCCGCGAGATAATCGAGCGCGTTCGCGGCAAACGACAGGTTGTCGTTGAGCGGCTCGGCGGCGCTCGTGCCGAGCAGGTTGAGTTTGCGCACGCTGTAGTCGTCGAGCATCCAGTCGGTATCGGCGACCACGATCAGCGTCGAACGGGTGGTCGACTGCTTCAGGAACCCGGCCGGCCCGCCCGCCGCGCTCTTGGCGTCCGCCTTCTCGTCCTTGGGGGAGCCATCGGGAAACGCGGTCGAAAACTTACCCGAGATCAACGCGGCGATCGTCTTCTCCCCGGACGGCGTGAGCTGCTTGGCCACCTCGTCGGGCTGGGCGAATTGGATCGCGGCCGCTTCCAGATCGCCTGCCTGGGCGCTCGTGCGCACGAGCGGCGTGAACGTCAGGGTGCTGCCCGGCGCCAGAGCCAGGCTGCCCGGCTCGATGAACAGCAGGGATTTGAGCTGGGCGGTCGGCAGGGCTTCGTGGTTGAAATCGGCATCGGTCAGGCTGAGCCACACCGGGTAGCGGGCGAGCGAGCCATCGCGCAACTGCACCTGCGTGGCGGAGGCGGTATCGCCGACGATTCTTTGCGGGTTGAATTGGATGCCCCAGCCGGAAAATAGCGTGGGCAGGCTGCTCGCCACGTTGGGCTGCGGTCCGCCGAACATGGCCATTTGCCCGGCTTGGGCCTTGAAATACTGCGAGGCCGGATCGACCGCGATGAACACCGGTTTGCCCGCGAGCAGAAACTGGTCGATGGCGAACTGCAGCTTGGGCGTGAGGTTTTCCGGATGCACGACCGCCAGCACGTCGAGGTTGGCGGGCAGCTCAGTGGCCGAGGCCTCGAGGGGGACGATGTCGAAGGTGTCCTGCCACATCGAAACGACATACTGCGGCTCCGAGCCGGGCTGACCCAGCATCGGATTGCCGCCGGCGCCTTGAAGCGGCAGGCTGGTGATGAGCCCCAGCTTCTTCTTGTTCACCTGCTGGACGTTATAGATCAGTTCGGACAGGTCGTATTCCAGGAATTGCTCTCGTTCGGGAGTGAGGGAGGCAATGGCCTTCGTCTTGTCGGCTTCGGTGGCGACGAGGCCAAAATAGAACGGCTGGGCCCCGACTTGGACGCGCTGGGCCTGAATGCCATTGCGGGTGGCCTGCTCTTCGGCCGGGGTGTCGGCCTCGGGATCGATGAGGTGAAGCGTGATCTTGCCGTGCGAGGCGCGCACGTACTGGCGGAGGGTCACCTCGACCCGATCCGCATAGTCCTTCACATTGATGGGCAGGTCCGCACTATCCCGCGAGAAATAGAAATCGATCGTGAGCGGCTCCTCGATCTTGCCCAGGAGCGCCTTGGTGCCCGGCGACAGGGTGAATATCCGGTCGGCCGTGAAATCGAACCGGATCGGCACATTGTAGGCGAGGAAGTTGAGCAGGACGAGCCCGGCGAACAGCAGCGTGATGGCGACGGCCTTGTGGCGGATTTTCATGGTCGATCAGCGTTCCAGGGCCACCACGTTGAGAAACAGGGTGAAGCCCGTCAGCGAGAGGAAGAAGACGATGTCCTTCAGATCCACGATACCGCGCAGAAACGGGGCAAAATGGACGTTGAAGCTGAAGTTGGCCAAATCGTCCGCCAGCCAGACCGGCAGGACGGCGTTGAGGATTTGGCTGAACAGGCTATAACCCATCAACAGCAGACCCAGGCAGATGAGGCAGCTGATCACGAAGCTGATGACCTGGTTCTTGGTCAGCGCCGAACACAGCGAGCATATGCCCAGGTAGCCGCCGGCCATCAGGATGGCGCCGAGGTAACTCGTGGCCACCACGCCCCAGTCGGGATGGCCCAAGTACCCGACGGTCAGGGCCATGGGGAAGCTGAGCAGGATTGCCACAGCCAGGAAGGACCACGCGGCGAGAAACTTGCCGACGACCGCCTCGAGCGTGGTCACCGGCAGGGTGAAAAGCAGCTCCACGGTGCCCGACCGCAATTCTTCCGACCAGAGCCGCATGCCCACGGCGGGAATGAGGAACAGGTAAAGGATCGGGTAGTAGGTGAAATACGCGAAAAGGCTGGCTTGATTGGCCTCGAAAAAGCCGCCGATGAAGAACGAAAATCCCACGGTGGCGACGAGGAAGACCACCAGGATCACGTAGGCGACCGGCGAGCGAAAATAGCCGAGGAACTCGCGCTTGAGAACAGGAGCGACTTGGGACATGGCAGGGGAAGTCAGACGTCGGACTGGGTGAGGGAGCGGAAAATCTCGTCCAGGCGGGCGCCCGGCTGGCGGGCTTGGAATTGCGCCGGCGTCTCGTCGACCACCACCTTGCCTTTGGAGATGATGATGACCCGGTTGCAGATCGCCTCGACCTCCTCGAGGATATGGGTCGACAGGATGATGGCCTTTTCCCGGGCCATGCTCTTGATCAACGTGCGGACTTCGTTCTTCTGGTTCGGATCGAGCCCATCGGTCGGTTCGTCGAGGACGAGGACCGGCGGATCGTGCAGGAGGGCCTGGGCGAAGCCGACCCGCTGCTTGAAGCCCTTGGACAGGGTTTCGAGCGACTGCCTGCGCACCGGTTGCAAATGGGTGAGGCCCACGACGCGCTCGATGGCGCCCGAAGCGGCCGCGCCGCGGATGCCCCGCACTTCGGCGATGAAGCCCAGGAATTCGTCGACCGTCATCTCCGGGTAGACTGGGGAGTTTTCCGGCAGGTAGCCCAGGCGGCGCTTGACCCCGACCGGATCCACAGCGACGTCGATCCCGTCGACCTTCGCCCGACCGGCATCGGGGCTCAGAAAACCCGTTATCATCTTCATGGTGGTCGACTTGCCCGCGCCGTTCGGCCCGAGAAAACCGAGGATGTCGCCCTGGCGCACGGTGAAGCTCACGCCGTCGACCGCGCGTTTGGTACCGTAGTTTTTGACCAGACCTTGAACTTCTATCATGGGATTCAGGGGAAGCGTATCGGCTTGTCGCCGATTGCGCCGTAAGAAACGGCACATCGGCAAAGGTTCCGACCTACGCCGGCCCCGCGAATCATCAAGCCAAATTTTTTGGCGGGGGATCGGCCAGGGTCTGCAGGCGGAGCTGGCCGCAGGCGGCGGCGATATCGTGGCCCTTCTCCCGGCGGAGTGTGACCGATACCCGGCTGCGCTCGAGAATCGCCGCAAAAGCGTCCTGGCGCTCGACGCTCGGACGGCGCCAAGGCAGGCCCTCGACCGCGTTGTAGGGTATCAGATTGACGTGGGCGTGCAGGTCGCGGGCGATCGCGCGCAGACGCAGGGCCTGGTCGTCGCTGTCGTTGACCCCGTCGATCAGGATGAATTCGAGCGTGATCATCCGGCCGTGGCGCGAGGCGAAGCTCTTCACCGCCGGCAAGAGCTGGGCGAGGGGATAGGCGCGGTTGACCGGCATGATCCGGCCGCGGACCTCGTCGGTGGCCCCGTGCAGGGAGACCGCGAGGCGAAAGCCGAGGGGTTCGTCGGCCAGCCGAAGGATCTTGGGCACGAGGCCGCTCGTGGACACCGTGATCCGCCGGGCCCCGAAGCCCAGGCCCCACCCGGCGTTCAGAATCGTGAGGGCGCGGATCAGCGCATCGTAATTGGCCAGCGGTTCGCCCATGCCCATGACCACGATATTGTCGAACGACGCCAGTTCGGCCCGCTCGCGCGGCGTGCGCGCGTCCTCGCGATAGCAGACTTGGAGCAGTTGGGCGACGATCTCGCCGGCGGTGAGGTCGCGCTGGAGACCGGCCAGTCCGCTCGCGCAAAAGGCGCAGGCCATGGCGCAGCCAACCTGGGTCGAGATGCAGATCGTCTTGCGGGAATGGTCGACGCCCACGCCGTCCTGCGGCGCGCGGATCACCACCGTCTCGATGAGCGCGCGATCCTCCAATTCGAGCAGGAGCTTGTCCGTGACATCGGCCGATTGCCGGTTGAGCAGCAGGGTGGCCGGCATCAGCGTGAAGGTTTCCGCCAGCCAGCCGCGCAGGCCCTTCGGCAGATTCGTCATCTCCGCCCAACTCCGGGCCCGCTTTTGGTAGACCCACGCGAGGATCTGCTCGGCCCGGAACGCCGGCTCGCCGTGCGAACGCAGGCGTTCGCAGAGCGAGTCGAGCGTCTCGCCGGTGATGGCGGGTTTGGCGGAGACGAAAGCCACTAGGTCCGGGCCAGCGACCGGTTGACCGCGCTCACGACCGCCTTGATCGAAGCCAACTCGATGTTGGTGTCGGTCCCGGCGCCGAAGTGGGCGTGGCCGCGGGCGGTCTTGATTTGGATATAGCTGACCGCGCGGGCCTCGGCGCCGCTGCCAAGCGAGTGCTCGGCATAGCTCGCCACCTCGAACGGGGGCAAGTCGGCCCCGTGCAGCGCGCGGACGAAAGCGTCGATCGGACCGTTGCCGGATCCGGTGAGTTCGCGGGCGACGCCGTCGATCACCACGCCGGCGACGCAGCCCACCCGGCCGTCCGACTCGGACGTCCGGAAGTGGCGCAGCGCCAGCGGGCTCGTCCGTTCGAGATATTCCTGCTCGAACGCGCGGCGGATTTCCTCGGGAGTGAGTTCGGTCCCCCGCGAGTCGGCCAAATCGTTGATGATCCGGCCGATCTCCTTATGCATGAGCTTGGGCAGCTGAAAGCCGAACTCGTGCTCCAGCACATAGGCGACCCCGCCCTTGCCCGATTGCGAATTGATCCGGATGATCGCGCGGTAGCTGCGGCCGATGT
>CAZWMF010000346.1:0-4830 GCA_964634535.1 uncultured Opitutaceae bacterium
CCGGCTCGACGACACCCGCTCGCCCGACGTGCGCACCGCCTTTGTCCGCCTGATCGGACCGGCCGGCGACATCGTGTTCGGCAACCTGCCGCCCGAGTGGATCGACCCGCGCGTGCAGGAGCGGGTGCTCGCCCCCACCGGCTGGGGCAACTGGCAGGTGCAGGAAGTCCATTCGGTGCGCATTCCCCAAAATGCGCTCCGCGATTTTGCGGTCGCTTCGGTCGCGCTGCCCGACGGCCGGCTGATGCAGGTGGCCCGGGGCACGGACAGCCGGGCCGTGCTCCTCGCGCCCCTGCGGCGCGACTTTGCCTCGGTCGGTCTGCTCGCCCTGGCGCTGTCCCTGGCCGCGGGCACGCTGCTCGGCTGGCGGGCGACCCGTCCGCTGCGCCAGGTGGCGGCGACCGCTCGCCGCATCATCGAAGAGGACGACTTGACGGCCCGGGTCCCGACGCCCGGGGGCAGCGGCGAACTGGCCGCGCTCGTCCGCCAACTCAACCGTCTTCTCGACAAGAACGCGGGCCACGTGCGGGCGCTGCGTGAAACCCTGGACAACGTCGCCCACGACTTGCGCACGCCGTTGACCCGCCTGCGGGGCACCGCCGAACTCGCGCTCCAAGACGGCGCCGGATCCGGAGCGGGCCCGGCCGCCGGCTCCTCGGCCGGGCCGCTCGTCGAGTTGCGCGGAGCGCTGGCCGATTGCGTCGACGAATCCGACCGGGTGCTGCATTTGCTGGAAGTCCTGCTCGACGTCTCCGCAGCCGAAGCGGGGCTCCTGCCGCTCCGGCGCGAACCGCTCGATTTGCGCGAGGCCTGCCGGCGGGCGGCCGACCTGTACCACGAGGTGGCGGAGGAGCGCGGCATCCGGCTGATTCTCGACCTGCCCGAACCGGCGCCGATGCGGGCCGACCCGGCGCGGCTGGCCTCAGCCCTGAATAACCTGGTCGACAACGCGCTCAAGTACACGCCGGCGGGCGGCGAGGTCGTGGTGGCGGCCCGCCGCGAACCGAATGCGGCCCTCGCGACCGTGACCGATACCGGCCCCGGAGTTCCGGCGGCCGAGCGCGAAGCGATCTGGCGCCGCCTGTACCGGGGCGACGCCAGCCGGTCGGAGCGCGGTCTGGGCCTGGGCCTCACGCTTGTGCGGGCCATGGTGCTGGCGCACGGCGGCACGGCCGGCGTCGACGAGGCCCCGGGCGGGGGAGCCCGCTTCACCCTCAGGTTTCCCGATCCCGGGGTCCATTGACTTGGGGAGCGCCCACCATGGCCCTGGCGAGCCCGCCGCCCGAGCGACCGGTCGGGTGCGTCCCAGGTCGACGGGAAGAGCGGCCCAAACGGACAGCGCGACCTCATTCGAATCTCTAATCCGTGGATTGCCGTCACGCTTTTCCTTCGCGAATGCGCGGAACACGCGTACACTCCCATTGTACCCACTCTCGAAGCTCTTGCGCGCCACAAGACGGTGGTGCCAGCGCGCGATTCAAAATGGTCAATCCCTTGCCCCGTAGCATCCTCTGCCGCCCGTTATTCTGGGCTTTGGCCCTGCTGGCCACCGGAGCGTTCGCCGCCCAACCGGGGCGAGTTTCCTTCGACCACAGCGTTCTGGCCATCCCGACCGGCACGACCGGCCCCCTCCCGCGACAAGGGCGGATCGTGCGCACGGCGCTGAGCGCCGGGGAGACGGCGGCCAGCGTCCATTTCGAGGTGGCGCTGCGCATGCGCAATTTCGACGAACTGCAGACTCGGCTGGCCAATGGAGGGCGCATCACTCCGGCGGAGATGGATGCAAAGTACAATCCGCTGCCGGCCGATTACGATCGGGTGGTCGCTTGGCTGAAAGCCCAGGGCTTTACCGTCACCCGAACCGACGGGGATAAGTTGGCCGTGTTCGCGCGCGGGTCGGTCGGGCTGATCCAGAACGCGCTGCAAACCCGGTTTGCCCGGGTGGCCGCCGCGGACGGCGAATTTACCTCGGCCGTCGTCGCCCCCAGCCTGCCGGCGGACCTGGCCGAACCGGTGCTCGGCATCCACGGGCTCCAACCGCATTTGCGCCATCATTGGGTATCCCTGGCCCAGGCCCGCCGGCGAAGCGCGGCCCAACCCGCTTCCGGGGGATATTTGCCGAATCAGATCAAGGCGGCCTATGGGGCCACCGGCCTGACCCAGACGGGCAGCGGCCAGACGATCGCCATCTTTGGTTACGCCTACCCGGCGAACACCGACCTCACGCGCTTTTGGAGCAATGCGGGCATCAGCGACTCCTTGACAAACATCCAGGAGGTCAACGTGGAAAACGGACCGTCTTCGACGGACGTTTCGTCACAACAAGCCGAGGACGACACCCTCGAGGCATCGCTCGATGTCGAATGGGCCAGTTCGCTGGCGCCCGGCGCGGTCATCCGGATTTATGGAGCCGACGATGGCGATTACGCGAGCTACGACGAGGAGTTCCAGCAGGTCATCGCGGACGTGACCGCCACGCCGAAAAGTATCCAGGTTTTTTCGATCTCGCTCGGCATCGCGGAAAATCAACTTCCCGAGGACTACCTGGTCATCCAATCGCAGTATGTCGCCACGCTGACGGCAAGCGGCGTGACCGTCCTGGCGGCGAGCGGCGACGGCGGCTCCAATCCCGATCCGACGACCGGGGAATACAATTCGCAGGCGGCGCTGAGCGTCGAGTCGCCAGCCGACGACCCCAATGTCACCGGCGTGGGCGGAACGTCGCTGAGCCTGAGCACGGCTAATACGGTTCTCTCCGAGACGGCCTGGTCGGACAGCGGCGGCGGCCTGTCCGCTCGGTTCGCCCGACCGGCCTGGCAAACCGGAACCGGCGTGCCTGCGGGCACCCAACGGGCGGTTCCGGATGTCTCGGCGGACGGCGACCCGGATACCGGGGTCGTCGTCTACGTGAACGGCAAGGAACAGGTGGTCGCCGGAACGAGCCTGGCGACGCCCGTCTGGGCGGCGATTTGCGCGCTGATCGACCAGGCGCGGGGCAGCCCGGGCCAGCCCTCGCTCGGCCAGCTCAACGCCAAACTCTATGCATTGAACGGCACCGCGGCGTTGCGCGACATCACCCAGGGCAGCAATGGAGCGTATAGCGCGGGCCCGGGCTACGACCTGTGCACGGGACTGGGCGTGCCCAACGTGAGCGCCCTGCTCGCCTCGTCGCTCGTCACGGCCGGCAACAATTCCGCGCCGACGATTCCGATCCAGACCGCGAATCCGACCGGCGTCGTCGGCCAGCCCGTCACCCTGTACACGACTGCCGCCGGCACGCCGACGCTGCAATACCAGTGGATGCGCGCGCCCGCCGGCACGAGCACGTTCTCGGTCATACCCCAAAGCGCCGCCTACTCCGGCACGCAGACCTCCCTGCTGGTGGTCACCGATCCGACCCTGGCGATGACCAACGACCAATTCGAGTGCGTGGTCACCAACAGCTTCGGGACGGTCACCGGACCGGCGCAAACCCTGACCGTGAACAGCACCGGCGCGACGACGCTGGCCGGCTGGCCGGGAGCGGGCGGCGCGGTCGACGGCACCGGCTGGAACGCCCGCTTCAGCGATCCGAATGGCATCGTCATCGACAGTTCGGGCAACCTGTTCGTGGCCGACGTCGAGAGCGACGTCATCCGCAAGGTCACCGCGACCGGAGCCGTATCGGTGTTCGCCGGCGCCTTCTACACGACCGGCACGGTCGACGGCACCGGCGGGGCCGCCCGCTTCAACCATCCGGCCTTTCTGGCAATCGATGGCTCCAACAATCTCTACGTGGCCGACTCGGGCAACTACACGATTCGGATGATCACCCCGGCCGGCGTGGTTTCGACCGTGGCGGGCAAGGCCGGCGTCCAAGGCCAAACCAATGGGCCCGGTTCATCCGCGCTCCTCTACGATCCCGAAGCGGTAACGGTGGATGCCGCGGGCAATCTCTACGTGGCCGACGGCCTCGGCAACACGATCCGTCTGATCAGCGCAAGCGGCACCGTGTCTACCCTGGCCGGCTCCAGCAACCAAGGGTCGGTCGATGGGACGGGCACCGCCGCCCAATTCAACGAACCGACCTCGATCGCCGTGGACGGCTCGGGGACGGTCTACGTCGGCGATTCCTTCAACAATACGGTGCGCAAAATCACGCCCCAGGGCGTGGTCACGACGCTGGCCGGTCTGGCCGGCCAAACCGGCAGCAGCGATGGAACCGGGTCGAACGCCCGGTTTAACCTCACGGCCGGCTTGCGGGTGGACGCGAGCGGCAATGTCTGGCTGTGCGACCAGGACAACGGCACCCTGCGCGAAATCAGCCCGGCCGGCGTGGTCACGACGGTCGCCGGCTCGGCCGGCGACCTCGACAATGTCGACGGGCTGGCGAGCGCCGCGCGCTTCGACAATCCGACGGACCTCACGCTGGCTCCCGGTGGCGCCCTCTACGTGACGGACGGCGTCAACTACGATGTGCGGCGCGTGACCCTCGCCGCGCCGGGCATCGCGCAGTCGCCGGCCGGCCAATCGATCACGGCGGGCCAGACGGCGGTATTCTCCGTGACGGCCTCCGGCCCCGGCATCCTCGCCTACCAATGGCAGATCGAAGCCGTCGGCAGTTCGACCTGGGCGAACGTGCCCACCACCGCCGCCTACTCCGGATCGACCACCCCATCGCTTTCGGTCGGTCCGGTCGACGGATCGTTCGATCAGGACCAATTCCGCTGCGTGGTCTCGAACCTCGGCGGGAGCACGACCTCGAACCCGGCCGTCCTAGCCGTGCAGGGCGCCGCACCGGTCCTGATCTCGAGTAGCCCGACCGCGGTCGCCGTCGGCGTGGGCACCGTG
>CAZWMF010000347.1:0-4794 GCA_964634535.1 uncultured Opitutaceae bacterium
AATCCGGCAGCGCGGACGGCTCGGGCAGCGCCGCCCAATTCATCAATCCCGCGGGCGTCGCCGTCGACCTTGCGGGAAATGTCTATGTGGCGGACGAATACAACAGCGTGATCCGAAAGATTACCCCCGCCGGGGTTGTGACAACGCTGGCCGGAACTCCGGGCGTCGTCGGCAGTGCCGACGGCAGCGGCAGCGCCGCCGCGTTCAATCTTCCGAAAAGCGTCGCGGTCGACATTGCGGGAAATGTTTACGTCGCGGATACGTTTAACCATACCCTCCGAGCGATTTCACCCGCCGGGGCCGTGACGACGCTGGCGGGAGTTTCAGGTAGCGCAGGCAGCGCGGACGGCTCGGGCAGCGCCGCACAATTCTATCAACCCTCCGGCATTGCCGTCGACAATGCTGGCCATATTTACGTGGCGGACACCTCCAACAGCACGATCCGCGTGGGCCGGCCGGAGTTTTCCGGACCCATACCAACGTCCACCACCGCGACCACGTTCGAAAGCGTGAGTGTCGCATCCTCGGCTCCCGCCGCAGCGGTTCCCGCAGGAACTCCGATCGCTCTCGCCCTGACGGCCTCGGCTGGCTATTCCTATCAATGGTATCTCAACGGGGCTCCGATTCCTGGGGCCACCGGATCGAGCTACGCTCCCGGTCAAATCGCGAACTTATCCGCCGGCCCGGTTGCCTCCGGCGTCACCGGGGAAGTCGCCGGGCCCACTATCACAACGGGCGTGGCCGGAACCGCCGATGCCGGCGTCTATACGGTGCAGGTCACCGACCCGTCTGGGAATTTCGGCTTCGTCGATGCAGGAACCCTCGCGGTCACCGAAAATGCCTGGCTGATCAATTGTTCGGCCCGGGCCTATGTCGGCACCGGTGACCAGATTCTCATTGGCGGTTTCGTGACGGGCGGATCGGGCAGCAAGTCCATCCTTGTCCGTGGCGACGGCCCGTCTCTAGGCGCGGCGCCGTTCAACGTTGCCGGACCGCTCGCCGCCGCGCAGCTCGAACTCTTTTCCGGATCGACGAGTGAACTGACGACGATCGGATGGGACCCGGCCACCATCATAGGCGGCGCGGAGAACTTAACCGGGGTCAACCTGACGGCCATTTTCAAGGACGTTGGCGCTGAAATGGACGGTTGGATCCCGGGAAGTGCCGACGTGGCATTTCTCTATAACGTCGCCCCGGGCGCATACACGACGATCCTTTCCGGCGCGAACGATGCGACGGGCATCGCCTGCGTCGAAATTTACGATGCGGACGCCGCCACCGATAAGGAATTCGCCACCACCTTCACCGGCCCCCCGACAAATCGTTTGGTCAACCTATCGGCTCGCGCCAATGTCGGCACCGGGTCCGGTGTTTTCATCGGCGGATTCGTGATTGCGGGAACGACCTCGAAGACAATCCTCCTGCGTGGCGGCGGGCCGTTTCTTGGATTGGCTCCCTTTGGCCTCGCGGGGGCCCTTCCCTCGACGAGCATCACCCTTTACGATTCTAGTTCAATGCCCATTGCGACCAACACGGGCTGGGGCAATCCGATCGCGATCGGCACCTCCGCGTTGGTGACCGGGACGACCGCCCAAGTCGGCATCGAGAGCGCCACGACGGAGACGTTCAGCGCCTGCGGAGCCAGCGGTGATTGGGCGACCGGCAGCGGAGACTCCGCCATGGTCGTCACCCTTCCGCCGGGCGCCTACACCTTCATCGAATCCGGCGTGGGCAACGCCACCGGGGTCGGCCTCGTGGAAGTCTACGAAATCAATTGATTCGCCCCCCTGACCGCGCGCCCGAAATCCGGCAAAAAGCCGCGATCTACGGTGGGGCGCGGCCAACCGAGAGTTGCCGCGGACCAGGCAGCGTGCCATCAACGGTGCGATGAGTGGCTTCGACTATCGCAATCGCGTCTTCAGCCGAGCGGACCTGCGGGCGGAAATTGGCCGGCGGCAGGCCGCCGGCGAAAAGGTCGTCTTCACGAACGGATCGTTCGATCTCCTCCACCTCGGCCATCTCGATTATCTCACCTTCGCGCGCGCCCAGGGCGATTGTCTGGTCGTCGGCCTCAATTCCGACGAATCGGTCCGGCGCTATAAGGGCCCCACCCGGCCCATTCTGCCGCAGGCCGAGCGGGCCGCCCTGCTGTCGGGGCTGCGCGCGGTCGACTACGTGGTCATCTTTGACGAGGACGAGCCCAAGGAGCTGATCGCCGAACTGCGGCCGGACGTCCTGGTCAAGGGCGCCGATTGGGCGCACTACGTGAGCGGCCGCGAATCGGTCGAGGCGAACGGCGGCCGGGTCGTGCTGGCCAACTTGGTGCCGGGCCGGTCGACCTCGAGCATCGTCGAGAAGATTCGTGCGACCGGCTCGCCGGGCGCCTGACCGCCGCCGCGTGACGGCGATCGCCTTCCACAAGCCGTACGGCGTCCTCTCCCAATTCACGCCGGAGCCGGGCTCGCGGTGGCGCACCCTCGCGGAGTTTGGCCTGCCGTCCGGCGTGTATCCGGTCGGACGCCTGGATGCCGACTCCGAAGGGCTCCTCCTTCTGTCGGATGAGCCGGGACTCAACGCCGCGTTGCTCCATCCGTCCCGCGGCCATCCCCGCGAGTATTGGGTTCAAGTCGAGGGCATTCCGGACGCCGGCGCCCTGGGACGCCTGGCGGCCGGTGTCGTTGTGGCCGGCGAGCGCACCCGACCGGCCCGCGCCTGGCGGCTCGATCCGCCGCCAGCGCTTCCCGTCCGCGACCCGCCGATTCGCGTGCGGCGTTCGATCCCCGACTGTTGGATCGCCCTGGAACTCACCGAAGGGCGCAACCGGCAAGTCCGCCGGATGACCGCGGCGGTCGGCCATCCCACCCTCCGCCTCGTGCGGGCGCGCATCGCGGGCGTCACTTTGGCCAGTCTCGGCCTCGCCCCCGGCCAGTGGCGAACCCTGGACGAAGCCGAGCATCGGGCCCTGACGGGCTAGGGAATGTTTGCAAACCTGGTTCGGCCGCTGCCGGGCCGAGAGCCGTCCCTTCGGGAGCCGCCCTTGGGCTTTGGCCTCCCCGAGCTGTCGCGCTCCATCAATCCTGCGCCATTGCGGCGATCAGGCGGCCAAGGCTGCAACCGTGGCCTGAGCCATATTCGGATGCTCCGGATTCGGCATGACTTGGCGCGTGGCGGGCACGATGACCAAGTCCATGTCCTCCATCGGCACGGCGCCGAGGAGCGGTTCATGGCCCATGACCAAAGCGCCGGCAAAGCAACCGCGATTTCCCACCTGGATTCGAACCGGGCCGACATAGGGAACGCGCGCCACCGAACCATCCGCAAGTCTTACGATCCTCTCTTCCAAGACCGGCAGTTGCAACGAGGAGGCCAGCGCGGCAGGAAGGCAAAGCAGCAATGCCCCGGTATCGACCAACGCTTCGGCCTCGACCCCGGGCGCATCCGCGCCGGCTGGATTGAACAACCGCATTTTCATTCGAATCAGACCCCTTCGGGCAGATATTATGGCAACCGCGAAACCCGATGCCGTCAATCCGCTTGGACCCCGCTAACCGGCATAAGGTAAACCGTCCGAGCTAAACGGCGGGGCGAAGATGAGATGGTTGGCCGCCCTCACGATCCTTGCCGGCGGAAGTCGGATTCGGAAAGCCGACCAACCGAAGGATTATTCGAATCGAAGCGTAACCTGGATTTCGACCGTGGCGTTGCGCGGCAGGCCGGCAACCGCCACCGCCGCGCGGGCGTGGCGCCCCGCCTCGCCGTAAAGAGCGACGAACAATTCGCTCGCACCGTTGATGACCTGAGGGCTCTGGTCGAATCCGGCCACGCCGTTGACATAACCGGATAGGAAGAGGAATTCGCGGACCCGATCCAGTCGGCCCAAGGCGGCTTTGATGTTCGCCAGCGTGTTCAAGGCGCAGATCTGGGCCGCGGCGTACGCCGCTTCCACCGTTTGCTCCCGGCCGACCTGCCCGGCGTGAGTCAGCGCCCCGTCGCGAGTATTGAGCACCCCCGATATATAGAGGGTGTTGCCGTTGACTCGATATGGCACGTAGCTGCCCGCCGGCGCCGGCGCGGGCGGCAGTGTCCAACCCAGGGTTTCCAGTTTTTGCTCGATCGGGTCCATGGCGGTGAATTCACCGCAAGTTCACCCCGGGGCCGGCTCGGATGTCGAGCCCGGGCGGAATATTTCTGGAATCGACCCGTTGGACCGGGGACGCCCCCCGGCATATTCCCCTCGCACCCGGGCCGATTGCGGCGTAGGGTGCTCGGTTCATGCCTTTCAAAGCTCTCCAATTGCCGGAGCCCGTACTCCGTGGCGTCCAGGCGGCCGGGTACACCGATCCGACCCCCATCCAGCTGCGGGCCATCCCGGTGATACTCGCCGGACGCGACCTGATCGCCTCGGCCCAGACGGGCACCGGCAAGACCGCCGCATTCGCGCTGCCCGTCCTCGCCCGCCTGCTCAACGCGCGCGCCCGGCAACCGCGCGTCCTCGTCCTCGAGCCCACCCGTGAGCTCGCCGCCCAGGTGGAGACCGCCTTCTACGAATTCGCCCGATTCACCGACCTGCGCACGGTGGCGGTGTTCGGCGGCGTCGGCTATGGCCGCCAGCGCCAGGAACTCGCGCGTGGCGTCGACATCATCGTGGCGACCCCGGGACGCCTGATGGATTACCTGCAGTCGCGCAGCGTCGACCTCGGCGGCATCACCATCCTCATTCTAGACGAAGTGGATCGCATGCTCGACATGGGCTTTCTTCCGGTGGTCAAGGACATCATCAGCCGCTGCCCGAAG
>CAZWMF010000348.1:0-4789 GCA_964634535.1 uncultured Opitutaceae bacterium
TTGCTCGGTTCATTGTTCAAAGTCCTCACGGCAGTCCGGTGGCGGCCTTGAAGATCGGCGAGGAGCTGATCGCGATGTCTCAGTCGTTGGCGAATCTACCCTATCGCGGTACGGCTGTGCGCAATCGTCCCGGGGTGCGCAAGCTCTCCCACCGCTACTATCTTATCTTTTACCGGGTGACTGAGGAGACTCGGTTGGTCGAAATTGTCCGGATTTGGGACGGTCGTCAAAATCCGTCGGAGCTTGTCCTGCCCTGACCGGGCACAGGGCGCGTGGATTTTCGCCGCGTTTTTCCTGCTGGGAAGGGGCGCGGTTTGGTTGCGGCGCGGCGTTGGGGGTGCCGCCGGAGCGGCGCGCACCGATCCCTGCGGTGCGCTGCCATGGCCCGTCCCGCGTCGAGTCGCGGGCGGGCCTAGCCCGGGTCGAGCACGACCCCGGGCCCCGGTGAGAGGTCAAAATCAGTCACCTATCGAAAGCGGGATCGGCGACGGGCTCGCGGCTGCGCTCCAAATTCAGCACTGAGGTCCCGGATGATCGCGGCGGCGGCGGCCACTGCCAACCCGGCAAAAAGGATGGGGGCGCCGACTCTCATCATTTCCTCTAAGGACATTTGAGGCGCAAGGGCAACCGCTGGCGGTTGATCGGCCCTGGCCTCAAGCGGAGGGGAGGACGCACGGGGAGTGAAGATCGGCGGCCCCCGCCATCGCCAGCAAACAATCGTAAGAACCAATCCTTACCCCGCCCAGCCGACCTGTCAGAATTGAACGCTTACCGAAGGAGTGACCCGAAGGGTCGAGGGCCGCCGGATCGACTTGCCCGATCTGTCGATCGACGTACAGGAGGTCTATCGCTTCTCGAACGAGGACGCCGTGGTCTTTCTTCTGCGCCTGACCAACAAGACCGACCGCGAACTTGACCTTGCCCCGAGCACCTTCGCCGCCCGGGTGGGCGACGAAAAGTTCTACCAGTCGATCGCGAACGGCCCGCGCACTCTGGCGCCCCGAGCCCCGTCGGACGCCGAATTTGCGGTCGTCAGCATGCCGGGTGGAACGCGCAACGATCTGAGCGCCGACAACGAGTTCACGATCTTCGTGAGCACGTCCCGCCATGAGTTGGCCGCCTCCACCCCGCCGGCCGGGCCGAAGGAGGGGCCGAAGTCGTGAATCCACGTCGGGCATGGGATTTCCTGCGGAGCCGCTTCGGCCTCTCCCTTGTCTTTGTGGCGGCGGTATTCGCCGGCTCCTGGTTCATCGGCCGCCACGAGCACAGCAACACCAACCCGGCCACCTTCAGGGTTTTTCGCACAAATACGGTCATCCAATGACCCAAGACAATTCAGTCGGGGAAACCCGCCATTGGCGAAGGCAATCGGCGCCTTGAATGTGGCCTCAGTTGAATCAAGCAGGTCTTGGAACTTGTGGATGCGACCAACGCCAAGACGAAACATTCTGGGCCATTTCTTGCCTCGGAGACTTCGGCCTCAAGGCGACGCGGGTCAACGCGAACCGTGACTAGGCGTCGGTCCAAGCTCGACTTACGGATTCAAGAGCCAAAAAGTTGCTAGCAGTGCTAGCAAATGGGATTCAGGCGATTGTTCCCGCCCTGTCCGTAAGTGCTTCGGTATAAAATGGGGCGGCCAACGGGGTTCGAACCCGCGACCCCAAGATCCACAATCTTGTGCTCTAACCAGCTGAGCTATGGCCGCCATGACTGACTGACACCGACTTACGGCACCTCGACCGTTGCTCCTGTGTCGCTCCACGCCGCGCTGCCCGCGTCGAAATTCGACAGGGGGGCCGGACCGGCCATGGTGGGAGCAACTCGGGAGAACAACTTGTTAAGGAACGCCGTAAGGGGTCCAAATTACGCCCACCCGGCGCGTCGGCAAACAAAAATGAGTTCCCATGAAATCGGGCCGGCCGGCGGGCGGGCCCGCGTCAGCGCGTATATCGGCACGAAGCTTGGCCGAGAACGGCGATCCAAGCCACCCATGTCCGCCGCGCCACTCGGATCTTCGACCGGTGCGGATGATTTCTTCCCCTCCACCTGGAGAGAGTGGACCGGATCGGCTCCGGGTGGGCGTGACCCCTGGGCTCCGGCGCGCCTCAGGTCCCCTTGAGCGCGCTCATTTGCGCTTCCAACTGCGCCAGAGTGAAGCCGCCCGGAGTGGTGCCCTTGCTCTCGATCCAATTGGGGGAGGCGATGGCATAGACCTCATCCACGAAGTGGGCGAAGAACTCCCAGGTCATCGTGTAATATTGCCCCCAGGAGATCACGCGGGCACCGGTGGCGTTGTAACCGGCCAGGACCACGGCGTGTCCGCCGATGATCGTCGCATCGGTGGGCACGTAGTCCCACACGGCCGGGGGCGGCTGCCCGGGAGGCTGGACGCTTTGCGGGACGTTGAAACCGATGTAGGCCAATCCGCAATCGACGATCGTCTGCTGCACGTCGGCCTGATTGCGGGGGTCCACTTCCACGAACGCGGCGATTTTTTGGCGCGTGGCGCCCTTGGGTCCGGTCGGCGCGCCGGTATTGAGCAGGTATGTCAGCACGTGCTGCTCGTTGCCGCCGGGTCCCTCGCCGGATACGCGCGGGTTGTATCCGCAGGCCTGAATGTAAAGCTGTTCCACATCCGAATCGGGCTGGGTGACCATCTTGCCGTCGGCATTGAAACTCCACACCTGGAGGGCGTGATAGACGGCCGCACATGTGCAGTCGCCCAGGGTATCGTTTAGCATCATGCCGAGGTTCGCTGGCATGCCCTTGGTCCAATCGGCCGACGGCGGCGGCGGCGGCAACGTCTGCCCGGCCAACAAGGCGCTCAGGTGTGGGACTCGGGGATCGTAGGTGCGATGAAGGCGGCCTAGTTTGTACGCGCCGGGCGAGACGGCTTTGGGTTTGGAAGTTTTCATGGGTTGGTTGGGTCAATGGCAGCACTCGTCGTTGAGCCCGCATGATTTTGCGGCGGATGCGTCTCAACTCATTCTTGGTTTAGGTCGGCTTTGAACCGGAGTGCGCCGGGGCGACTTTAAAGTTGAATCCGTCGGCTTGACAGCGGGCGACGGGATGTGGTCTTGCGCGAGAACTCTGGACGCTTACGATGCGTGTCGCGGCGATTGGCCGTTGCCTAAACCTGGACTCTACGCCGAAAGGAAGCGGGCGGTGCAGACCGCGGTGGAATTTTGAAGCCGTTTGAAGGCGGCTGTGCTGGGGCCGACCGATTGCCGAGGAAGAGTTGTAAACTGCGCGAACGAAACGTCGGAAAACGTTACAGTTTTGTGAAATGTTACGAGAAATCCGATCATCTGGATGTTATTCAATGAATTGTCATATAGCTAGTTATAGATAATCAATCGGAATTGGCCTAACGTGTGCTTTCCAGACCCGTGCGTTCCAGCACGCAACGGTTAGGCAACACAATCCAGGTCCAACGCTTCAACAAAACGATACAATCCATGAAATCCGCTTCAGCTCTCCTCATTGCCGCCGGCCTCGCTTTGGCCGGCTTTGCGACCCGCGCGTCCGCGGACGTGCTAACTTTCGACAATCTCTCGCCCGGCTCGGTGCCGATTCCCGCCAACTACGGTGGGTTCACCTGGAGCAGCGATTTCTATTCGTACGACCAGGCCGACTACAACGGCTACGGCAACAGCGTCACCTTCCCCTCGGGAACTGAAGCGGCGTTCAACGCGTTCGGCGATATGACCGTATCCCTGAGCAGCGGCACCGCGTTCAATTTCGACGGAGCCTATTTTACGAGCTGGCAGGGATACGGCACCCCCACGATCACGGTCACCGGGTACAATGGGGCCACGCTCGTGGGATCGGACTCCATGGCGATCACCTCGAGCGGCTTCACCTGGTTGGGCGGCGAACTCGATAATGTCACCAGCCTTCAGTTCACTGGCGCGGGTCCGCATGAGTGGTGGTTGATGGACAACTTCACCTACAACCAGCAGTCGAGCGCTCCCGATGCGGCGTCCACGCTCGCCCTGTTCGCGGTCGCTTGCCTGGGCGTCGCCGGCCTGCGCCGCAAGCTCGGTGTCTTCGCCTGATCGACCGGGACGAAGCGGTTTGATTTTTTAGACGAGCCCTTCCGGCCGATCGGTCGGAAGGGCCTTTTTTTGCACCGGCCTTGACCTGAGCGGAGGGCCGGCGTTCGTTGGAGGGTCCGCAATGCCCCGGCTTCGCCTCGTCACCTTCAATATCGCGCACGGCCGGGGTCTCACCCCGATTCAGGGGTTCACCTCGCCGCGAAAGATCCGGGTCAATTTGCGCAAGATTGCGGCGCTGCTGACCCGGCTCAAGCCGGACTTGGTGGCCATGCAGGAAATCGATGAGAATTCGCGCTGGGCGGGCAGCTTCGACCACCTCGACTACCTGCGGGTGCACGCGAAGTTCAAGCACGCGGTGTTCGGCATAAACAACCGGCGCAAAGGATTCATCAACCTGTCCTACGGCAACGCCCTGCTATCCCACCATGCGTTCGTCGAAACCGAGACGGTGGTTTTTGGGGAGCGCCGTCTCGGGGAAAAGGGCTTCATGTTCGCGGAGATCAGCGTGGCCGGCCGGCGGCTGCCGTTTGTCAACCTGCATCTGCACGCTGGTTCGCGTGCGACCCGTCTGCGCCAGTTGGAGCGGCTCATCGCGTGGCTGCGGGAAAAACAGCGCTGCAGCGCGGATCGCTGGGCCATGTCGCCGGTGATCTGCGGGGACTTCAATAATCCCCATACCCGCAACGACGCCACCGCGGCGCTCTTGAGCCATGTCTCGGACTATGCCGACT
>CAZWMF010000349.1:0-4781 GCA_964634535.1 uncultured Opitutaceae bacterium
TCAAGCCCGTGAGCAGGCCGCACAGGTGCAACGCGAAATAGGTGAACGTGATGATCGCCCCGAAGCGGTGCAGCGCCCGGGCCACCTCCGCCCCGCCCAGAATGTTGAAGATCAACTTGGCCCAATCGGTGTAATAGAACTTGAGCGGCATGCCGGTCAGCACGAGCAACAGGAAGCTCGTGACCACCATCAGATGCAGGAAGCGCTCAAACGACGTGAAGCGGGTGTACTGCTCGTCGTCGACGTTCGCTTTGACCTTCGCTTCGCGGAACGTCTTCGTGTCGTTCAGGTAGAGATAGATGGAACGCACGAGCCACAGCAGCGTGTGCAGGCCGAAAAAGGCGAAAACGCTGATGAGCAGCGTCGTCATCGCAAGGTACACCCGGTGCAGGCCCGGATAGTGCACCGCGTCGCGCGGGTCGGCGTGCGGCCGGTACTCCGTGAACTTGGGTCCGGCGTTCGGGTGGCATTGCCGGCAGGTGTCCAGAATCCGGCCGGCCGATAGCCGCGAGCGCGGGTCGGAGATCGGAAAGACGTCGTGATGGCCGTGGCAATCGTAACAGGCGGCCACATCCGAGGCGACATTCGGCCGACCCAGCGCCATGGCCTTGCCGTGATAGGTCTCGCGATAGTGGGCCAGCCGGTCCTGGTGGCATTTGCCGCAGACTTCGTCGCTGGCCGCCTTGAAGATTTGCCCGGTGGGCGCCTGAATCTGGTGGGCGCTGTGGCAGTCGCTGCACACCGGTCCCCGGGAATCGCCTTTGGCGAGCAGGGCGCCATGCACACTCTGGTTATAGGTGTCGGCGATCCCCAGATGGCATTGGCCGCAGGTCTTGGCGATGTTGGCGTGATTGGTGCGGGAACTCTGGTCCACATCGCGCTTGATATCGTGCACGCCATGGCAATCGTTGCAGGACGGGGCGACGATCAGCCCCATCTTCACGAGCGCCTGGCCGTGAATGCTGTCCTTGTAATAGTCGGAGGTGTGCGGCGGCAGATGGTAGGCCGCGATCAATTTGGGATCGCTGTGGCACTTGGCGCATGTCTCGGCCAGGTTCAGCTTGAAGACGGGCGAATCGAGCTGCTTGACCGGCACGATAGCGTGCGCGTCGCCATGGCAGCTCACGCAGGTGGCGGCGGCCGAGGCGCCCATCGCGTGGCTCATGCCGTGGATGCTGGTGGCGTAGGCCTGGCTCTGGGCGGCGTGACACGAGGCGCATTGGGCCGGCGGCAGCTTATCGTCGTGCGGCACGTCCGTGATGGTGACGTGGCAGTCGACACAGCGCAGTTTGGCGTGGACCGACCCGGCGAAGACCGCGGCCTTCACCGCGGGCGTCTCGGCGCTGCCGTCGTCCGCGGCTTTGCCTTTGGCTGCCGGCGGGGCCGGTTCGTGGCAATCCAGGCAGGACTCGTTGGGCACGGCGGCCGGGGCCGGCGCCGCGGGCGGGGCGGCCCACAACGGCGCAGAGCCCAGCCCACAACCGAGGATCGCCGAGAGGAATAGGCAGCCGGATTTGCTCATGGAAAAAACGGAAGCGGGGGTAACTGCTTCGTTCGTAGGATGACAGCCCCACGCCCGGCCGGCTTGGCGTGCCTTGGCTTTGGCTAGGCGTAAATTGCCGCATCCGCCCGCCAGTATCCGGCGGATTCACACGCCGGCCGGAGTTGGACGGATGCAGAAAAAGGCAGGGCCGGGCGAATCCGCCCGGCCCCGGCCTGGTTCCAACCCAATGGCGATTTTTACTTCGCCAACGTGCGGACGTAAGCCACGAGGGCCTTGATGTCGTCCGGTGAGAGCTTCTCGCTAAACGGCTTCATTTTGGTCTTGCCGTCCTTTTGCAACCCGTTGGTCAGGTCGGCCACGGCCTGGTCGTCGGTAAAGCTCTTCTGATATTGGGCATCGGTCAGGTCTTTTGCGCCCAGCATTTTGCCCGGCTTGGTATGGCCGGCGCCGTCGGCGCCATGACAGGATTTGCACAGACCGGTCCAATTCGTCGCGGCATCGGCCGCCAGACCAGCCACCGGCAGGGCGGCGAACAACACGGGGGTAAGCAGGAGTATCGCGGTTTTTTTCATGGGAATTCGAGGACCATACAGGATTTTGGGGACGCGGCGGGATTGCCACCGCCCTGGCATGACAGCACCCTGCACCGGGTCAATCGCGGCCCGTTGCCATCGCTTGCCATTGCCTTGTCGAAAATTGCCACCGCAAGATTCGCCCCCTCCTCACCAAGAGACGCCAAGCACCGCTCACCGCCGTCCCGGTACGATACCCCATCATGGCTTCGCCACCCGCCTCGCCCGCCCCGCACCCGTCCGGCCTGCCGATCGCCGTGCTCGGCGCCGGCATCACCGGTCTGACCGCGGCGCTCCGGATTCAAGCTGCTGGATTATCGGTGGTTGTGTTTGAGGCCACCGACCGGGTCGGAGGCGCGATCCAATCGCTTCACACCGACGGTTGGCTCCACGAAGCGGGTCCCAACTCGCTGATGGAGGAAGGTTCGATCGGGCCGGAAGTCATCGCCGAAGCGGGCTTGGGCGAGCGCCGCCTCTACGCCGCGCCGGCGGCCAAACGCCGCTACGTCGTCCGAGGCGGACGACTCGTGCCGATGCCGGCGACACCCGGAGAATTCTGCACTACCGGGCTATTTAGCGGCTCGGCCAAGCTCGCCCTGGTCGCCGAAGTCTTGCGCCGCCGCGGTCCGGCCGACGGCAGCGAATCCGTCGCGGACTTCACGGTTCGGCGCCTGGGCCGCGAGTTTCTCGACTACGCCATCGATCCGTTTGTCGCCGGGGTTTACGCCGGCGACCCCGCTCGGCTCTCGGTGCGCGAGGCCTTTCCGAAGCTCCATGCCCTGGAACAGCAGCACGGTTCGCTCATTCGCGGAGCCCTGCGCAAGCGCAACGCGAGCGCGGGCCCCCGGGTCCGCATGGTATCTTTCCCGGAGGGATTGGCCGAACTGCCCAAAGCTCTCGCGGTCAAGCTCGGCCCCGCCGTCCGGCTTCGGACCCGCGTCCGGGCGGTCGCGAGGCGCGGACGCGACTGGGTGCTGACCACCGAACGGGACGGCCTGGCCCGCACCGAAACTTTCGCCGGGGTCGTGTGCGCCCTGCCCGCCGACGCCCTAGCGGAGGTGCGCTGGGACGACTTCCCCGAGGCCCAGGCGTTCGCCGCCCTGGCCGGCATCGATCATCCGCCGGTTGTCTCCGTGTTCCTCGGGTTCCGCCGGGCGGACGTGGCCCACCCGCTGGACGGTTTCGGTTTCCTCGTGCCCAAGGTCGAACGGCGCTCGATTCTGGGCACGCTTTTTTCGAGCACACTGTTCGCCGGACGCAGCCCGGACGGTTGCGTCGCGCTGACCACCTTTGTCGGCGGCGCCCGCCAGCCGGACCTGGCCGCGCTCGACGACGGCCAGCTGGTGCGCTTGGTCCGGGCGGAATTGGGCGACCTGCTCGGGGTTCGTGCCGGACCGATCTTCGTGAGCCTGCGGCGCCACCCGCGCGCGATACCGCAGTACGGCATCGGCCACGCCCGCCACCAGGCGGCCTGCGCCGCCGCCGAAGCGGCCGCCCCCGGCCTGTCCATCGGCGGCAACGTCCGCGACGGCATCTCGCTGAGTTCCTGCCTCGTCTCCGGCTGCCGCCTGGCCCGGGCGGCGATTGCGGGCTAGCAACCCGGGTGGAAACTGTGCCAGAATAGGCAACCCCCATAAACCGCAATAGCCCGGGTATCGTGATCGACCCCGGCCCGGCACCATGAATCTTTCCACCGACTATCTAGGCCTCAAGCTTCCCTCCCCCCTGGTGATCGGGGCCTCCCCGTTTGCCGACGATGTGCAAACGGCGCGACTGTTCCAGGACCTGGGCGCGGGCGCGATCGTCATGCGGTCCCTCTTCGAGGAGCAGATCTATCTCGACGCGCTGCAGGCCGCGCCGGGCACCAAGCCGGTCGTCGCCCTGGCGGCCCCCAAGAGTTCCACTTTCCCGAAGGTTTCCGAGTACCAGCTGACTCCGGACCGCTACCTGCGGCAAATCGGCCTGCTCAAGGCCTCCCTCAGCATTCCGGTCATCGCCTCGCTCAATGGCACTCGGCCCGGTGGGTGGATCGACTATGCCGCCCGCTGCGAGCAGGCCGGCGCCGACGCCATCGAGGTGAATTTATACAACGTGGCGGCCGACCCCTTCGTCTCCGGGGCGGAAGTCGAGTCCAACATGCTGGATACCGTGCGGCTCGTGAAAGGCTCGGTCCGCATTCCGGTGGCGGTCAAGCTCTCCGCCTTTCTCACTTCGCCCGCGAATTTTGCCCACCAGCTCGAACAGATCGGTGTGGACGGCATCGTCATCTTTAACCGGGTGTACCAGACGACGGCCAGCGCCGACGACGACGAGGAGGCGCTGCGGGTCCATTTGTCGAATTCGCCGGAGTTGCTCCTGCGCCTGCGCTGGCTCGCGATGCTGTCGCCCCATCTGAAGTGCACGCTGGCCGTCACCGGCGGCGTGCACAGCGGCGCGGATTTGGTCAAGGCCATCCTGGCCGGAGCCGACGGCGTGCAAGTGGTGTCAGCCATCCTCCGCCATGGCCCGCGGTACGTCGGCGTCCTGCTCGAGGGCCTCGAGCACTGGATGCGAAACCGCGGCTACCAAACGGTCGGGGAATTCTGGGGCGCGATGAATTTGGAGCGCTGCTCGGATCCGGGCGCCTTCGAGCGGGCCGACTATCAGCGCCTGCTGCAGAACTGGCCGATTTAGGGATTGTTTGCATACCGGGTTCGGCCGCTGCC
>CAZWMF010000350.1:0-4769 GCA_964634535.1 uncultured Opitutaceae bacterium
AATACCTACGTCGAATTCATCCGCAAGATTCGGCGGGATGCGCCGGCGGCTGAGATTTTCCTAATCGATTCGCCCATGCTCGTGGATTCCCCGGGCCTGAGCCCCAAGCGGACGATCGCCTCGGTCTATATTGAAGAAGTCGTCGCCCGGCTGGCCTCGCCCAAGGTCCGGCACGTCAAGCTACCGCATTTTCCGGGAAGCGCGATCGACGCCCATCCGACGGCGGCCGACCACGAGGGGATCGCCGCCTTCTTGCTCCCGTATTTCCGTTCGGTATTCGCTGTCCCCGCCCCGTGATCGGATTCTCCGCTCGACCGATATTAAATCCATGAATCGAAGAGATGCGCTGCAAACCCTGGTTGGCGCGGCGGCTATGCCTTCTCTCGCGCTCCTGGCCCGGTCCGCGTCCGCCGCCGATCGCCCTGATCCGGTGCGGCCAACCGAACGCGGACTGCCCCGCATCCAGGTTCACCCCCATGGGCACTTCCTCGAACGGGCGGACGGGAAGCCTTTCTTCTGGCTGGCCGATACGGCCTGGGAGCTGATTCACAGCACCACCCGGGAGGAGTGTTCCTACTACCTCCATACCCGGGCGATCCAGGGTTTCACCGTGATCCAGACCGTGGTCCTTTCCGAGTTCGACGGTCTCAACCGGCCCGACGAATCGGGCGCCCGCCCGCTGCTCGGCAACGATCCCGCGCGGCCCAATGCCGCCTACTTCAACCGGGTGCTCGAGATCGTGGATGAAGCTGCGTCCCGGGGATTGTATGTGGCGCTGGTTCCGGCGTGGGGGGACAAGCTTACGGCCCCGTGGGGGACCGGCCCGCGCATCTTCACGACCGCCAACCTTCCGGTGGCCGAGACGTATGGCCGCTACCTCGGCGAACTGACGGCCGACCGCAGCAATGTCCTCTGGCTGTTGGGGGGCGACCGTCCTCCGCGCCTTTCGGCGAAGCTGGGCGGCGCCTTCCTTCAGACCGGCGTGGAAGCCGGCTTTCCCTCGGACCAGGATTGGACGCCGATCTGGCGGGCGCTGGCCGCCGGATTGGCAGCGGGGCTGGGGAACAAGCCTCTGGTGGTTTTCCACCCCCAGGGCGGGGAGTTCTCATCGTCCATCTTTCTTCACGCAGAGCCGTGGCTCGGGGTCAATGGGATGCAGAGCGGCCATGGAGGTGGGCACGACGTTCCGGTTTGGAATTGGATCGCCCGCGACTGGGCTCTGAGTCCCGCAAAGCCGACCCTCGATCTCGAGCCAAATTATGAGGATCACCCGTTCAATCCCTGGCCGCGGTGGGATCCGTCGACGGGTTATTTCCGCGATCACGATGTCCGCAAGCAGACCTACCGTTCCGTATTTGCCGGGGGGTGCGGGGTCAGCTATGGCCATCACTCGGTTTGGCAGTTCGCCGGTCCGCGCCGCGAGGTCATCAACCACGCCGAGCGGGACTGGATCGACGCCCTGTGGCGGCCGGCGGGACGGGAAATGCAGTTTCTCCGGGCGCTCGTCGAGTCGCGTCCCTTTTTTTCGCGGATCCCGGACCAAGGCCTGATCGTCGGTGATCCGGGAGCGGGCGGTTTCCATATTCAGGCGACCCGGGATGCTCAGGGTACCTACGCCTTTGTTTACTTCCCGATCAGCGACCTGCCAGCCACGCTCGATCTCACGCGGTTGTCGGCCCGGCGGATTCGGGCGTGGTGGTTTGATCCGCGGACGGGGGTGGGCCATTTGATCGGTGAGTGGGACGGGGGCGCCCCGGCGACGATCCGAAGTCCACCCTATGGCCCCGACTGGGTCCTGGTCCTCGACGACATCGTCGAGAATTTCCCGCCTCCCGGTCTCGGCCCGGTCGCCTCCTAGAATCGCCCCGGCATCCCGTGTTCCGGCCCGCTCATCCTCGGCCCCAGGACGCGATGTCCACCGGTCACTCCCTACCGTGACGCGCAAGCACGGCTAGAATAGCCTTTTGCACATGCAGTCGGTTCTCGGTCTCGTCGAACACCACGGAGCGCGGGTTGTCGAGGACGGACTGGTCGACTTCCTCTCCGGGATGGGCCGGCAGACAATGCATGAACAAGGCATCCGGCTTGGCGGCCGCAAATAGCTTGGCCGAGACGGTGTAGGGTCGCATCTCGGTGAGCCGGGACGCTTCCTCATCTTCCTGACCCATGCTGGTCCACACGTCCGTGTAAACCAGATCGGCTCCGGCGACCGCTTCGTATGGATCGGTCGTGAATAGGTACTCAATCGGCCGTCCTTCGCTGCGCAGTTGCTGCTGGATCGCCGCCCCCGGCGCATGGGTTTTCGGCCCCGCCAGCGCGATCCGCATGCCGAACAGGCTCGCACCCAAGATCCACGAGTTGGCCATGTTAAACCGCGTATCGCCCAAGAAAGCGATCTTGCGGCCCCGCAGGGCGCCGACCAGATCGCCGTCCGGACCGGCCCAGCGTTCGGCGGCCGTGAACGCGTCCGCATACACCTGACAGGGGTGCAGGAAGTCGGTGAGGCCGTTCACGACCGGAACCGTGCCGGCCGCCGCCAGGCGTTCGACCTCGCGATGATCGAAAGTCCGGACCACGAGACCATGCACGAACCGCGAGAGCACCCGCGCCGTGTCCTCGATCGACTCGCCCCGGCCCAGTTGGATGTCGCCCCGATTCAGGAAAAGGGGATGGCCGCCGAGTTCGTGAATGCCCACTGAGAACGAAACCCGCGTGCGGGTGCTGGACTTGGAAAAGAGGAGAGCCCAGGTCTGTCCGGCCAGGATCGGCGCGTTCCGACCCCGCTCGCGCTTAAAATCCCGCGCCAGCGCGAAGACTTCCGCGAGTTCGCGGGCCTGGAAGTCCGTCTCTTTGAGGAAGTGCTTCATCGCGCAAAGGAAACCATCTAAGGGTTCCCGCCGACGCAGACGAGCGGAAAGTGCGGTGGCGCCGCCGCCGAAAGACGACCGGGCCGACCGCCCCTAGAGTGCCGGTCTGGGCCCCGGGACCGGCCGGTGCGCCTTACGGGGGAGGCGGCTGGGGCGAGTCCAGGTCCAACAGGCGCCAGCCCGAGATCCGCGCACGCCGGCGCAGGCCCCAGGTCGGATTGGCCGCGGCGGGATGGCCGACCATTTCGAGCCAGGAGGCGTCGCCGTCCCGGCTGGCATAGGCATAGCTGGCCGGCGCCGACAGTTGGTAGCGCTCGAAGAATTCCAGGACCGCCGCCAGCCGCGTCCACCCGGCCAGGTCCCGCGGCACGGTCAGCACGACATCGGCCGCAAGCAGCCGGCCCAGGCGGTCCGCGCAGGCGGCGCTTTGCCCGCTCAATAGCACGGTCACATGTCCGCAGCGCCGGTGGGCGAACAGCAATGGGCGGGCGTGCCGCCGCAGCCGTTGCTCGAGCGCCGCCGCCGCGCTCTCCCGCAATCCGAGCCGGCTCCGCCAGGCCGGGCGCAGGAGCGTGCGGTCGAGGTCAAAAATCGCGGCGATCATCCTTGGCGCGGCCGCGCGAGCGCCGGACCTCGGACTGAACCGCCCCGACGATCAAAGCGTTCAGGCTGGTGGCGCGGGTCGCGGCCTCGATCTGCGCCTTGTCCACCAGGGACTGGGGCAGGCGCAGGCGAACCTTTCTGCGAAGCGGCGGCATTGGTCCAAGGATACTAACCGTTAGTAACCGTCAATCCTCTTTGCAAATCGTCCGCTTGGAATCCGGACGGAAACCGGCCAGCCTCGCATCGATGGCCAAGACCGGAAGAACCTATACGAACCAAAGCGTGTCGTTTCCGCCCGCGCTTTTGGCCGCCGCCAAGAAGCGCGCGAGCAACCTCGGTCTGCCGTTCAGCGCCTACGTTCAGAAGTGCATCGAGCGCGATTTGCTCGAACGCCGCCCCATCGTGTTCCAGGAGGCGCCGGCCGAGCCCGCCGCCGCCGAAGACCCCGCCGCCGGCCTCCCGCGGAATCGGCGGTAACGCCGCCGGCCCCGGCGCCAGACGCCGAGCGCCCGATCCCCCGGCACCGGCGGCGGATGCCGGTCAAGCCCGCGTCAGAGCCGCCCGAATCAAACCCACCGAGCGATCGAGTTCGGCCCGCGTGGTGTTGAGGGGCGGCAAGAGCCGGATCACATTGGCGCCGGAAGCGACGGCCAGGAGGCCGGCTTCGCGCAGAAGCGTGAGGTAACGGGGCAGTTCCGCCGCCATTTCCAAGCCGACCAAGAATCCGCAACCGCGAACGTCGCGCACGTGCGCCGGGAACTCCCGGGCCGCGCCCACGAGCTTCTCCATCCAAATCGGGCTCTCCCGCGCGACGTGGGCCACCAGCTGCTCGGCCTCGATCACGTCGAGAACGGCGAGCGCCGCGGCGCAGGCGAGCGGGGTTCCGCCAAAAGTCGTGCCGTGCATCCCCGGTTGAAACAGCTCGGCGAAGCGCTCGGAAATCCACATGGCCCCAATCGGGAAGCCGCCGGCCAAGCCTTTGGCCATGCCGATCGCGTCCGGCCGGATACCCGCGTGCTCAAACGCATAGAATCGGCCGGTCCGGCCGACGCCGCACTGGACCTCGTCGATCAGCAGGAGCAAGCCGTGCTGGTCGCACAACGTCCGCAGCCCGCGCAAAAATTCCCCCGTGCACGGATTGATGCCGCTCTCGCCCTGGATCGTCTCGATAAAGATGGCCGCGGTCCGGTCGGTGATCAGCCGGGCGAAGCTGTCGAGATCGTTGATATCGCCGAAGACGAAGCCGGGCACGAGCGGCCGGAAGCCCTTCTGGATCTTCTCTTGCGGGGTGGCGCTCAT
>CAZWMF010000351.1:0-4762 GCA_964634535.1 uncultured Opitutaceae bacterium
CGCCGATTCTCGTCCTGAGCGAAGGCCTCTGCCGTTACGGGCAAGCGTGCCTTAAAACCGATGGCTTCCAGCGCGCGTATCCCGCGGATGAGATTCTCTTCTTCGAACGCCAGAACCAGATCGAGGTCGTTGGTCAGCCGCATGACGCCATGCGCGACCGCGGCGACGTCTCCGACTACCAAATAACGAACCTGCGCGCCTTCCAAGGCATGGAAAACCCGCTCAAACAGGACCACACGCATCGTGCCGGGACATTCCCACGACGACCGCAGCGTGGCAAGTTTGTCGTTCCGCCGCCCGAGCGGTTGGGTGGGAATCCAACCCACGCCGCCGATTCCCCGAGGCCATGCTCCCCCCGCTGGGCCGGCCAGTGGAAATGCCGAACGGAAGAGCCCGTCGCCTCAGGCCGCCAGGGGTTTCCGCCGGACGATGACGCTCCCGAGCACGATCGCGCCGAGCAGAGCCGCGTACGCCGTGGGCTCCGGGATGGCCGTGGTCGTCAAGGTTCCACCGTTGTATCCAGAATAAACATAATCCGAACCGTCGGAATTCCTGCCCGACTCGAAAAAATAGACGCCCCCGGATAAATCGGGATTTTGCGCGCTGAGGTACACCACATAGTTCGGCGTGTCCGAGGCGGACGAGGTGAAGCCCAATCCCCCCACGTAGTCGACCACCGCGTTTGCGGTCGGGAACACGACATTGTCGACATCGAAGACCGCGCCGCCACTGGCCTCCACGCCGATGGGGCCAGTGCCCGGGACCGGCGCAAGATAGTTTAGGGTGATCGGGAGCAAAGTCCCGCCCGCCGGATTTGTAATCGTAACGCTACCGGCCGTCGCAATTCCGTTGGTGTCCACAAAATTTCCGGTGGCCACCAGGTCGCCGGCGGCGTCCGTGTATGTGAAATCGTAAGTTTGGGCGAGGGCAGCCGGGGCGGGTAGCAGGAGCACCAGGAGCGCTGTCCACGAGAATGCAAAACCTTTGGGCGAGTTCATGATCAGGGTTGATGATCGTCAGAGATTTGAATTTGGACCGGGGCGATCTAGGGGAAACCCCCTAGACCGCGATCGACCATGAACCTGCAGCATGGCGATTCGGCGCACTTCAAGTGACGAAACGGTGCCAAACCGCCAAAGGCGAAGTTGATCGTCGGGATAATAAGGCCAATTCGGCGATCTTATCCCATACCCGAAACCACGCCGCTCGCCTGGTGCCGGCCGACCCAGCCCAAAGCGCCGCATCGGCCATTGGAATCGCCCACGCTTTTCGCCGCGGATCGCGGCAGTGGCGCTATTTGATCTGCTGCAACTCCGCTTCCGACCACTCCGCGTGGTCGCCGATTTCCTGACGGATGGCGGAGACTTGCTCCGGCTTCACCGCGCTGCCCTTGTTGCCCCAGGCTTGCCGCACATAGGTGATGACGTCGGCGATCTTCTCGTCGTTCCAATTGAACTGGTGCGGGCCGAACGCGGGCATGACCACGGCTCCGTAGGTCGCGCCCTTCACGGTGATCGGACCCTTGAGGCCCGTCAGCACGATGCGAATCATGCGCTTCTCGGTGCCGTTGACCCATTCGGATCCGGCCAGCGGAGGATAGGTGCCTGGGATACCCAAACCGGTCGGCTGGTGGCAGCTAAAGCAGGCGCCGCCGGACATGAAGAGCTTCTGGCCGACGACGACCGGATCGATCTTCACGACCGCCGGGCCGCCTTTGACCGGAAGCAGATTCTCGTCGAAGACCGTCGGGTCGAAATGCCCCGAATAGCGGTTTAGGTAGGTGGCGGCAAAGAGAATGAACCCGCTCATCACGAACAGGATGCCCAGGGGCAGGAACCGATAGTTGCCCTGGTCGTCCGGCTGGTCGCCGTAAACGGATTCGTGGGCCTTGAGCATCGCCTCGTCGCTCGCGGCCGCCGCGTCAAAGCGGGGATCGGGGGAACCGGATTCGCTCATTTTGCGCCCTCCCCTTCTGGGCTCGGAGCCGGGGCCGGCGCGGGCTGGGCCTCGGGGTAGGTATAGGGAGAATTCAGGCTCAGGAGATAAGCCACCAGGGCCTCGCCGCGGCGCGTGGGCAAGAGTTGGCGACCGGGACGGGCCTGCGGATTGATCGCCAAGTCCGAGGGCTGCCCCTCGGCGCTGCTGCGACGGAAGAGGAACGGATAGGCCGGCATGCCGGCGCTGCCCTCATAGAGCATCTTGTAAAGGTCGGTCTCGGTCGGCGGGGTCGGCTTGCGACCGGCCAGGTTGGCCAAGTCCGGGCCGATGCGCGCTTGGCCCAGTTGCACGACCGGTTGGAAAATATAATCTCGGGCGACGCTTTGGCGCTCGCCCCAGCCGCGGGCCGTGTCCGAGCCGAAGCCGGGCCGGCGTACCTGCTGGGTGTGGCAGATCGCGCAACCCAGGTCCCGATAAACCAGGGCTCCGGCGTTGGCCAGCCCGGTTTGTCCGGCCGGATAGGCCTGGCTGTCGGAGTCGTCGTAGAAACTCGTGAGCGAATCGAGCTGGTTGACCGAGGCCATCACGATGGCGCCGAACGAAACGGCCAGGGCGATGCCGGCACCCACGACCAGGGTAAATCCGTTTTTCATGCGGGCGCCTCCACGGTCCGGGCGGACGCGAGCAGACTGGCACCGACCGTCTGGAGAAAATTGACGACCAGGAGCAGGTTGGCGAGAAGGAGCACGAGGTATCCGCCCGAGGCGAGGAAGAGCCACGGCTGGGTCTGGGTCGCGATCGCGGCAAAGGATACCGCCGGGTCCTTGAGGCCGTCGGCCTGCACGAGTCCGGCCACGCCCAGGCAAATCACCAGGAGGGCGACGCCCACCACCGTGAGGATCAAGTGTCCGTGCGCAAGGCGCGCGGACGCCCATGGCCGGCCGACGATGCGCGGCAGCGCGAAATAGAGCGCGCCCAAGAGCATGAGGGAAATGCCGCCGTACAGGGCGAGCTGGGTCTGGGCGGCCGAAAAGTAGGTGAACTGCACGCTCGCGGCCACCGCCCGAAGGGCCGTGATCGCGTCGAGGGCCCCGCCGAGCACGTAGGCCAGAAGGCCGACGCCGATGAAGCGCAGGGCGATCCCCCCGCCGCTCAAGGCGGGTCGCAGATTCAGGAACACGATGAAATAATGCACGAGCAGGACAAACGTCGTGACGATGGCGACCGTGGGAATCCAGGCCGGCACCGGTCCGTCGATCAGATGGCGGCAGCCGGTGAATCCGCCGATGAAGAGGAGATTCCAGAAGGCGAAAAGGGCCGTTTCATAGGCGGGCAGAACGCGGCCCGTGACGCGGGCCACCACGTAGTAGGCGCTCGCCAGGGCCAGCGGCGCCATCCAGAGGGTCCAAAGACTCTGCTCGAACCAGCCGGCGACGATGGCCTGCAGGGCGCCGCGCACGGGCGACCAAAGCAGCATCACCTGGGCGATCGACAGAATCCAGGGGAAGAGGAAGACGGCCGCGGCGGCGTACCACTGCGCGGCGAACATCCGATCGCGGCGCCGGCCGGTCCAGGCGATCACGGCGGCGGCGCCGATGGCGCCGTAGGCAACCAGGAGGAGCGGCTGGACGTGCGCGGGCATCTGCAGGAAAGGGATTCCCGTGGCCGAACCGGTTGCGATGCCGATTTCTCCCAAAAAAATCGCCAGATTCCAGAAGAGGGCACCGACCACCGCCCAATTGCCGGCGCGCAGGGGCTCACCGCTCAGCCGGCCCAGCATCCAGAGGACGAGGCCCAGGCCGGCGTTGCCGATCCAGCCGTAGATGAAGGCCGTTTCCGAGAGGGCCTGCATGCGGCCGACCGTGAGCACGGAAATGTTGGTGAGAAAATCCGGGGTGTGCAGCTGGATCGACGTGATCAGCGCCCCGATGCCGCTCAAGACGAGCCAGACCAGTCCCGCACTCAAGAGCAGGAGGAGCGGGGCGCGGCTGCCGGCGTCCACCGGGGAGACATCGGAAGGGGCAGTCGGGGTGGCGGCGGCGCTCATGATCCGTGCTCCTTCACGATAAGCTCCATGGCTCGTTCGATCGGTATCCGCACGACGTCCCGCTTATGCGGATCCTTCCAGGCGTAGCTATGCAGCTGCTGCTCCTGGCCGGCGCGCAATTTTTCGAGATAGGCCGCGCGGGCCTCGGGCGTGGCGATGTCGGCCTGATCCTTCGCGAGATTCTGCGGAACGACGTTGAACGGCAGCGCGGCCGGCTGCGGCCGGTAGACCCAGAGTACGAGGACCAGGAAAACCGCGAACGAGGCGAAGATCGCGAGGATGGTGACCAGATTCACGGGGCGGGGCGCCAAGGCCTTGGGATCACTCTTCGTCATGATGGGTGAGGCATTCGACGATGCGGGGGTCCCGGATCGGAATCAGCTTGGTCGAGGGGAGGCGGCGCAGATACGCCCAAATGCAGATTCCGCCGATGCCGATCACCGCGGTTATCGCCACGAGGAGCGCCGGACCGAAGAAAGGCCGGGCATTGCCATCCACGTCCTTGATGGCCGGCAGGATGTTCCAGCAGAGATCGATGAAGGTCGAACCCAGGATCCAGGCGGCGATCCGGCCAATGATCCGCGGAGTCACCTTGAAGCGGTACGACAAGAGCGTCAGGAACGGAAAAAGGAAATTGCCGAAGACGAGGAACATGCCGACCCAGTACCAGAAGCCAAATTCGCGCTCGTTGTACCAGAACGTCTCCTCGGGCACGTTGGCGTTCCAGATCAGGAAATACTGGGAGAAAACGATGTAGCCCCAGAAGACCGTGAAGGC
>CAZWMF010000352.1:0-4757 GCA_964634535.1 uncultured Opitutaceae bacterium
TCTAGCCGCTTCGCCGTTAACTCAATGAAATCGAGATTCCACCAGTGATCGCGATAGGGTCCAAAATAATCCTCGGAGTGCCCGGCGGCCGCATGCGTTTGAGGGTTCTTCCCGGATTCCATAATAATGGAGGTTCCGCCTCAGACCATCCAGTTGCGATGCCGAGGGCAAACTTCTTCGGATCGTAGAGTATACATCGACCCAATCTCCCGCCACCGCCACCTGGGGTGTCGGTGACGATTTCTAAATACGATCGCCACGATTTGATAAGTCCGTAGAGCGGCCCCCGACCTTCATAGGCCAAGGGATTCGCGGCCATATCTAACAAGTATACGCTTTCAACTTGCCGTATCCGCATCTGTATGTCAGGTTCTGCGAATTATAAATATGCCCATCACGCCGCTACAACAGTTAGAAATCGCCCGGGCCCGCGTGGCCGAGCTCGAACAGGCCGTCGCTGACGAACTCAACGCCGAACTCGCCAACCTGCATGCCCGCTATGGCTTCGACGATGTCGAGGTGTTCCTGGTCGCCGTCAAAGATGCCGCGCTCAAACCCGGACGCCGCGGCCGCCCCGCGAAGGCCAAGGCCGTGGAATCCCTGCCGATCGAGGAGAAGCCCCGCAAACGCGCCAAGATCACCAACGCGATCCGCGCCAAGGTCAAGAAGCTCATCGAGGCCGGCCAGTCCGGTTCCAAGGTCGCCAAAGCCGTCGGAATTTCGCTCCCCAGCGTGCAGAACATTAAGAAGGCTTTCGGCCTCGTGAAACCCCGCGGCGGAAAAGCCGAGGTCGAAAAGGTGGTCAAAGCCAAGCGGACTAAGGTAGCCAAGGCCGGAAAGTCGAAGAAGCCCGCCAAGGTGGCAAAGGCGGTCAAACCCCGTAAGGGAGCGAAGAAGGCCGCTGCTGCGACTCCAGCCACCCCAGAGCCGGCTGCGGCGAAGGCCGTTTAAGTTTCCGAACTAGCGCGTTGGTGGTCGGCTTTGGATCCGCGATGTTGGTCAACCAGCGTCGGTTTGCGGCAGCGATATTTCATCGTTTTCGATTTTCGGCATAGACTTGGGCCTTGTATTGCGGACCCAACGGCGGCGTCGCCGAGGAACTTGCCGTGCCTCGCATGCGACCAGCCGCGCAGCCTCCAGAAATATACAAACAGCATCCTTCCTTCGCCGATCCGAGCGTCAACTCGGCTGCCCCGCTCCGCCTTGACGTCTTCCGGCCGCGGCGGGCAACATTGGTGATCAGTGCCTCCCCGCCTAAAGATTCTCTTCGTTTGCAGCCGGAATCAATGGCGCAGTCCGACGGCCGAACGCGTCTATCGGGATGATCCTCGGCTGGCCGTTCGAAGCGCCGGCACGAGTTCAAGCTGCCGCCACCAGATCAACGAGCGCGACCTCGATTGGGCGGACCTGATTCTCGTTATGGAACGCACCCATGCTTCGCAGATCCGCGACCGGTTCCGCGGACGGCCCAATTTGCCGCCGATCAAGTCGCTGGATATTCCCGATGATTACCGCTTGATGAACCCCGAGCTAATCGCGCTTGTCCGCGCTGGGACCGAGGCGTTCATCCGTGAATCGCAAGGGGACGAGCCTCCGGCTCCCCTGCGGGCGTCGTCGGTCCCCCCGCCCGCAGAACCGGAAGCCGGCCGGGGATAGCCACAGAACCGAGCCCGCGCTCGCAAACATCGTCATTGGCCAAGCCCTGCCGCCAACTAAGCGAGCCACCATGTAAAAGCGCTCCCCGATTTGACCACCCGGAGAAATCTCACACGGTTTCTGCGGATGAATCGATTGGGCCGTCCGTCAACCTTGCATGCGAAGAGGCGTCGCCGATAACCAGCCGGCTTATTCGACTGAAGTCTCATGATCGCGCAAACCACTGCTCCGGTGTTCCAAGTCGCCAGCGTCGATGCTGCCATCGCCTACTACAAAGACGTGCTCGAATTCGAAGAGGATTTCCGCGTCGGCGACTATGCCGGCATGAAGCTCGGAAAGATCCGTGTGCATTTGACGGCGCACCGGGAAGGGGAATATGCGAAACCCATCGGAGGCGCATTGTTTATGTTTTCTGCGATGAGGTGGATGGCTACTTTGCCGAGGCAAGCAAGCGGGGGGCCAGAGTTAAATATGCCCCGCACGACACCAATTACGGAATGAGAGAATTCATGCTGGCCGACTTGGATGGGAATCACCTTGCCTTTGGCTGTGAAGGCAAGGCGTCCTGATTGGGCGCTGTTTTACAGTCGCCCGCGACGCCTCATACGCCGGCGGGTGACGCGAGCTCATCCCAAATCGCCGCTCTACGCCGGCGGCCCGGACCAAGGCTTCGTTATTTCTAAGATACAGCGGTTCTGTCCACCGATCGTTTGGATCCGAGAATCTGCGCCCGGTTTGGCTACCCCGATAGCTCCGCCCCGCCTTGACCGAGCCCGTGCTGGCCGGCAGGGTTTGGAATCGATGTCATAGGCCGCGACGGAGGCGTTCAATCCGGATTACGCTTCCTCGAACGTTCAGAGTGGCTTCACTAAGTTTTCCATGAAAAGCATGCTGCACACGCTCGCCAAGACCCTGTTCTGCTTCGCGCTGGTCACGCTGGCCTGGCTGCTGGTGCCGGACCTTTGGAACAGCTTTCATCCGTCGCTCCGACATCAACAAGCGGGAGCCCTCGCACTGATATTTGTCGGTTCCTCCTTCATTTGCATCCAGCTCAGCGCAACCAAACGGTTGAAAGAGACGTTCAAAGGGGTACTCCTCGGCTTGGCCTTCGTCTTCTGGGGCGGCGAGCAGTTCATGCCGCCGGGGGCGGCGGTGACCGCCATGGATAGCGTAGTCATCGCGATATTTGTCCTGGACCTGGGCCTGGTCATTGCGGGCCACTTCGGGTCACCGCCCAAGAGTTGACCCGACCTCGCGCGCGGCCGACACCCGCTCCCGTAATTTCACCCATAGGCAGTGTTACTCCGTCGCTACTCACCAAGGCGTAATCCGCTCTGCGTGATTGAAGGGATGCCCGCCTTGGACCACCCTTGAGCCTCACTGACGCTCCCAATGGAAGCCAAGTCCATGCCGGTCCTACCGCCCGCCAATCTCCCCATCTGGACCAACGCCCGCTTTGACCCGGAAAGTGAAGCCGTGCTCCAAGCGGGGATCGGCGCCCATCCGCTCATCCGGGCCGCGGCCTCTTATCGGAACATCCTTGTTCCTGACGGGCGAGACCCGGCTTTCCCGGCCGCCGTCATCGCCTTCGGGCAACCCCATCCCGAGGACTGTCTGGCGGGCCCGGCCCTGCGCTGGGTCGCCCTTACGACGGCTGGCTACGCCCGTTTTGACACCGTCGACATCCGCGAATCCTTCCTCAGGGACGGCATCGCCCTTACCAGTGCTTCAAACGTGTTTGCCGATCCCTGTGCCCAGCATCTTCTGGCGCAGATGCTCGCGCTCGCCCGACAGCTCCCCCAGACCTACGCGGCACAAGCGGGCGATCACACCTGGAACACCGCGGCGGTCCGCGGTGCCAGTCGGCTCTTGACCGGACAAACGGTCGTATTTCTCGGGTTTGGAGCCATCGCCCGGCGGCTGGTCGAACTGCTGGCTCCATTCCGCATGCGCCATTTTGCGGTGCGTCGCCAAGCCCGGAGCGAGCGCGGGGTTCACGTGGTCGCGGAGGAGGAGCTCACACGGATTCTACCCCTTGCCGACCATGTCGTGAACGTCCTCCCGGAGAACGATTCCACCACCCGCTACGTGAACGCCCGACGGATCCAGTTGTTCAAGCCCGGCGCACGTTTCTACAACGTCGGACGCGGGACTACGGTCGACCAGGATGCGCTAGTCGAGGCGCTGCAGTCGGGGCGCCTTGGGGCGGCATCGCTCGACGTTGCCGATCCCGAGCCATTGCCTCCGGACCACCCGCTCTGGTTCGCGCCCAATTGCCACATCACCCCGCATTCGGCCGGGGGGCGAAGCGACCAGGATATTGCCACCGTCCGGCATTTTCTCCGTAACCTTGCGGCCTTCGACAAGGGAGAACCCCTCACTGACCGAGTCATCTGAAGTCCGCGTCACCCGAAAATCCGCACGCCACCACGGCACATTGCTGGTCACCTCCACCACCCCACCCATCTTCCGCCGCCTGCGGAACCGGGATCAGATTGAATCTTTGTCGGGATGATCGGCTCGATTCGTGGTGAACATCACCCGCCTTGACCAGCATGAGGAAATCGAGCACGATGAACGGAAGTTCTCGCCCCCCGATTTGATGGAAAGCACAACGGCATTTTCGATTACCAATCGGCGTATCGTCCGAGAGTTCGGAACCGTGCGCGGCATAGTTGTCCGGTCGCGCACCATCTTTGGCTCGATTGGAGGCACTCTGCAGACGCTATTCGGAGGCGATATCACGCTGTTCACCTCCCTGTGCGAAAAGACGCGAAACGACGCATTCGGTCGAATGTGTGCGCATGCCCAGGAGCTCGGCGCAAATGCCGTTATCGGCGTGCGCTATGATGCGTCCGCCATTCTAGGCGGCGTCACCGAAGTAATTTGTTACGGTACCGCTGTGTTAATCGAGGAGGATGCGTCGTCCCGTCCACCGTCGCGGTAACCGCGCCCGCGTTCTCGCGGCCCATCGGCGATGATCGGGGCGGGCCGTGAGGGGGATTTTATGGCGGGATTTGCATTGGGCCGAGCGCCGGCGGATCGCCCACTCTCTCGTCATCCGGGTTCGTCCATATTCCCGTTTCGTTCGCGGGCGCCGC
>CAZWMF010000353.1:0-4756 GCA_964634535.1 uncultured Opitutaceae bacterium
GGCGCAGGATGGCGAGCACCCCGGCCAGCGCCCAGAACGACAGGATCACGCCGGCACTGAAAACGACGCCATGGGCCACGACTTTGCTCCGCACCGCGCCCGCCTGATTGACAAAGCCCAGCACCTTGATGCCGAGGACGGGGAACACGCACGGCATCAAGTTGAGAATCAGTCCGCCGAGGAAGGCGAGGATGAGGGTGCCGCCGAGGCCGGATCCGCCTGGCGGAAGCGGTGTCGGCCCCCCGTTGGCCGGGCCGGTGCTGGGCGGAAGCGCGGTCGCGGAGACGGGATTTGCGACGGTGGACGCGTGAAGACCAAAAGGGATATCCACCTTTAGCCCCGGCAGCGTGCCGTCGGCCCGCCAGCCATTGACCGCCGTAATCACACCCAGGAGGCGGGTGGCTCCGGTCGGTCCGTCGGGCGAGAGCGGCAGCGTGAACACATAGCCCGCGCGGCCGTCGGCCACGATGCCCTGCGGTTGGTCGTACGCAACCAAGTTGTCCTCCGAAAAGAAATGCAACTCGTGCGGCGCCGGGTTGAGCCCGTCCGGCCCGACTGTCAGGCGCAGGGTCACGTTTTTGTCCGTGCGGGACGCCGACAGCTGCCAACCGGGATCGGCGCGCGGCAGCCGGTCGAGCACCGCCTGAATTCGCGGTCCCCAAATCGGATCGGGCTGGGGTGCATGGGCGGTCGCCTGGAGACGCAGGCGCAGGGTGGCGTTGCCCGGCATGCACACGTCCTGGCACATCAGCCACTCGGCCTTGGCCGTCAGAACCACGACGGAACCCGGATTCAAGCCGGGCGGCGGAGTCAGGGTGACCGGCAGCAGCAGGTCGCCCTCGTAGCCGTTGCCGGTGACCGTGCCGGTCGTGTCCATCAGGACGGCCGGGGCCGGCCATTGGATCGCTCCGGCTTTCCACCCGGCGGGCAGGGTCCATTTGAGCGTCGTCGGCAGGCCAGTTCCCGGGTTGAGCCAGTAGGTATGCCAATGCGGCTGTTGCACCAGGTGCAAGGCCACCACGACCGCATGACCGGCTTCCACGGTTTGGTCGGCGCACACGAGCGACGGCTGAACCTGCGCCCGACCGATCGACAGGGCCGCCACGGCGACAGCCCCCAGAGTGATAGTGCGACAAATCATAATGGACGCGCGGGTTACATTAGCATTCGGCCGGCCGGATGCAACCAGCGGCGCACGCGATGAGCCGCTTTATCGTAACGGGATGGAAGGAATCCGACCGGCCCGCACATTGCGGAAACGCAACCATGCGCTAGGATTGCCACCGGGCGGACGATCCGCAAAGAATCGCGGTCGAGTCGCTCCACCCGGGGCCCCGGTCCTTCCCGCCATGAAAAAGAAACGCCGATCCGCGTCGATCCCCACGCCGTTGCGGGCGGAACGCACGGCCGGTTGCACCGGCAAACGGCGCTACCGGAGCCAAGGCGATGCCCTCGACGCCGCGTTGGTGGTCGGCGTCGAGCGATCGCGCCAGGCCTACATCTGTGCCAATTGCGGGTTTTGGCACCTCGCCTCGCGCGCCCCGCGTCCATTCTGAGTCGCGCGCTGGGCGGACCGAGTCAGAGCCGCAATTCCAGCTGATTATCCCGGCCCAGGGCCCAGGCCTCGACGCCGCGGGCCCGCAAATCGCGGGCGAATTCCGCGGCGAAACCGTGCACAGTGAGAACGCGCTTGGGTCCGACCCGTTCGACGAAACGCAGCAGATCGGCGTAGTCGGCGTGGTCGGACAAGGGGAAGGCGGCGTTGCAGCGATAGCGGTAGACCGCAGAGGAATCGAGCGCCCAGCCCGTGACCACCGCCGTGCGCCGCGGCCCGATCTTCGCGAGAAATGGGGAGTCGGCTGGCTGGGGTGGGCAGATGACGACGTGGCCCGCGACCGCCTCGGCCGCGAATTCCCGGTGGGCGGGGAAGGTCACGCCCAAGTCCGCGTAAATGCGGGTGAGCCGCCAGGTTTCCGCGTGCAGCATAATCGGCAGCTCCGCGGACCCGAGCCCGGCCAGGAGCTCCTGGCTCTTGCCGAGGGAATACGCAAAGAGAACCGGCACGGCGCCGGCGGCCAGCGCGTCGCGGCAAAACCCCACGATTGCCGCCAGGACCTCCTCGGACGGTGGAAAGACATAGTGCGGCCGGCCGAAAGTGGTCTCCATGATGAGCACATCGGCGGCAGGCGTGGCACACGGCTCCGCGGCGTGGCCCGGCTGAAGTTTGAAGTCGCCGGTGAACAGGAGCCTGCCGAGGTCGGCGTGGCGCAGAAGGCACTGGGCCGAACCGAGGATGTGGCCTGCCGGATAAAGCGTGACCGCAACGGCTTCGCTCAACGGCTCGGTTTGACCAAACCGCAGGACATGCTCGATGCGCTTGCGGGGAAAGCGGGCGCGAATCAAGCGGGCGGTGGCGGCCGAGCAGAGGATCTCCCGATGAGCGGCCACGTGGTCGAAATGCGCGTGCGATACAAACGAGCGGGCGACCGGCGCGCGGGCGTCGAGCCACCAGCCGGCCTGGGGCAGCCAGATTCCATTGCGGTGCTGCACATCCCAGGGCATGGCGCCACGTTGACCGACGCGGCCGTCGAGGCCAAATTGGAATTGCGGCAAGCCTCGAGAATCGGGGACACTCGCCGACTGATCATGTGGTTCGTCCGTTCCGCCCCCCGGGGGGCGCTCGCCGTCGGGATCGCCGCACTGGGAATTCTCCCAGGCGGGCGGGCGGCCCCTGCCCGTCCGCCGCTGGGCGACGGCGAACAGCTGACCTACCGGGTGTCCTGGGCGATTCTGCCGGTGGCTGGGCGAATCAAGGTCTATGGCCAGGCGATGACCGACCCGAGCGGCGCCCCACTCTTTGCCGTCACGACCGACACCGAAACGCGCGGCTTGGCCAAATTGTTTCTGCCGTTCGAGGCCCACGCCCAATCCCTTTACGATGGACGCACCGGCCTGTTGGCCTGGTATGGGGAGTCGAGCCGGACCCGCAACCGCGAGGCCGCCCATGCGATGGCCTTCGACCTTGCGCATCGCCAGGTGCTCTACACCGACAAGTCCAAACCAGGAAAGCCGCGCCTCATCGCCCTTCCACCGGGCGATCCCATGGACCTGATCAATACGTTGCTCAGCGCCCGCCGCTGGAACCTGCGGATCGGACAGACCCGAGACATCTTGGCCTTTTTCGAGGACGATTTCTATCTGCTGACCGTGCACGCGGTCGGCGAAGAGGACGTGGAAACGTCGCTCGGCCAGTTCCACGCGATGATCCTCGAGCCCCGGATGGAGAAGACCCCGCCCAAGGGCATGTTTCGGCGGGGCTCGTCGGTGCGCGTCTGGGTCGCGCAAAACGATCCGCGCCGGCTGCCGGTCCAATTTCAGGTGATGTTCAAGTTCGGCTCCGGTTTGGCGACCCTCACCGAATATCGGCCGCCGTCGCCGGAAGGCGCCGCGGGCCGGCCGGCCCCGGGCGTCGCGGACCCACGCTAGCGACCATCCACATCCCACGACCGGAGGCGATGCGCCGGCTGCGAGGCTACCGACTCGCCGGACGGAGCGCGCCAGCGCGGAGATGGCGAGGCCGATGGCCGAGTCCCGAAGGAATGGCCGCATTTGCGGCCACAATTTGTGGTGGACGAAGAGTAAACCTCCAGGGCTTGGCCGCCCAGACCGGACCGGCATAGTCGATTCCGATCCGGGGCGTGGCGCGGATCAGGCGGGCGGGCACGCGCAGGCCCCGGTCCTCGATCCACAGCCCGCCGGTTGGGCCGGCCGCGGTCTGGTTGTGGCGCCGATCGATGCCGAGAGAGCGGGTCAGGCGCCCGGGACCGGAAATGCCGTCGAGCCCGCGAATCAGCACCGCAGCGGGCCAGCCGGCCGGACCCACCACGAGATTGAGCATCTCGTGAATCCCATAGCAGAGGTACACGTACCAGATCCCGCCCGCGGCATAGAGGGGTTCGTTTCGCGGCGTCCGGCCGCGCGCCGCATGGCAGGCCAGATCGCGCTCCCCGTCGTAGGCCTCGACTTCGGTGATCATGTGCGCATGGACCGATCCATCGGAGCGTCGGCCGACCAGATACTTGCCCAAGAGACGCCGGGCGTGGGCCGGGGCGTGTCCGCGCCGCCACGCGCTCGGCGGAATCGGAGCCGGTGCAAAGTCACGACCTGATCCGGCCGGGGGTCCGCCGGGGCGACGGGAAGGGTTCATGGAAGCGCGGGAACCGAAATCAGGAAATAGTCGCTCCGCGGTCTGGAGCGAGCGTCAAAACCAGGCGAGCAGCGCCCGGTGCGAAGTCCATAATCGCGCTGGGACAGTGCCGCTTGTCCGGAGCCCGCCCGACCGGCAAATTTTCCGCGTCGGCGCGTCTTCCAGGTCATTGCAAGAGCGGAGGATCGCTTAGCGACGTAGTGGAGACGTAACCAAAGCGTAAATTAACCTTGCGTGCGGGCGCGCCGAACTGCTTATTTCTCACTTTTTAGACATGAGAGCCACCATCCGCACACAGGGCCAGCAGTTCACCGTGACCGAGGGGGATATCCTCGTGGTCAACCGCTATCCCGATGCCGAAACGGGTGCGACGTTGCAGATCACCGACGTTCTGGCCGCAGGCGAAGGTGAAAACTTCAAGGTCGGCCGTCCCCTGTTGGGGGGCGCCTCGGTCTCAGCCCGGGTGCTCGAGCACAAGCGCGGCGATAAGGTGGTCGTCTTCAAGAAGAAGAAGCGCAAGGGCTACGAGCGCAAGCAGGGCCACCGCCA
>CAZWMF010000354.1:0-4732 GCA_964634535.1 uncultured Opitutaceae bacterium
GTCCTCGCCGCGCCGCGGCCCGACCAGATCGTCGAACTCGACGAGGATCTGCGCCGCCGTGCCGCCCGCTCCATCGAAAGGATGTTCGCCCTTGCTCCCGCGCATTGACCAACTGATCGATCTCGCGTTGGACGAGGACGCCGGCTTGGGCGACCTGACGAGCCGCGCCATCTTTCGGCCAGACCATCGCGCCCGGGCGGTGATCGCGGCCGGCCAGGACCTGGTGGTGTGCGGCTTGGAAGTGGCCGCCCGGGTATTTACCCGGGTCGATAGCCGGCTCTCGGTGCGGCTCACCGCGGCCGACGGCGACCGGGTGAAGGCCGGGCAGGTCGTGCTGCGGGTGGCCGGCCCGACTGCGGCGCTCCTCACGGCCGAGCGCACGGCGCTCAATTTTTTGCAGCGGCTGTCCGGGGTCGCCACCCAGGCGCGGCGCTATGCCGCCGCCGCCGCCGGCACGGGCCTGCGGATCGTGGACACGCGCAAGACGACGCCGGGCTATCGGGCGCTCGAGAAATTCGCGGTGCGCTGCGGCGGTTGCCACAATCACCGCGCCTCGCTGGGCGAACATATTCTGATCAAGGACAACCATATCGCGGCCGCCGGATCGGTGGCCCGCGCCGTGGCGCTGGCCCGCGCGGCCGCTCCGCATACGGCGAAGATCGAGGTCGAGGCCAAGACCTTTGCCGAGGTCCGCGCGGCCCTGCGCGCCGAAGCCGAAGTCATCCTGCTCGACAACATGCCGCCGGACAAGGTCCGGTCGGCCGTGGCCTTGATCGCGGGCCGGGCGCTCGTGGAAGTATCCGGCGGAGTCACGCTGGCCACCCTGCGCGATTACGCGATGGCCGGCGTCGACGTGATCAGCGTGGGCGCCCTCACCCACTCCGCGCCGGCGGCGGATTTGAGCCTGACCGTGCTGGTCCGCGGATCGAAATGACGTCGCGCTGACCGTGGACGTCCGCCACACAGATTGCCTGGTGATCGGGTCCGGCTTGGCCGGCTGCGCGTACGCGCTCGCGGCCGCCCGCCGGGGCCTCCAGGTGGAATTGCTCGGCCTGGACGGGCCCCTGGTGGCGAACAGCGATTGGGCCCAGGGCGGGATCGTCTACGACGTGACCGGCCAGCCCGAGCAGTTGGCGCGCGACATCGTCGAGGCGAGCGACGGCACGGCCAATCCCCAGGCGGTCGAGCAGCTCGTGCGCGAAGGCCCGGCCGCGGTCAAGGAGTTGCTCTTGGACGAACTGGGCATCGAATTTGACCGGGATGATTCGGGCAACCTGGACTTTACCCGGGAGGGCGGCCATCACGGCCGCCGGATCATCCACACCAAGGACCACACCGGACACGCCATACTGGCCGCGACCGCCGCGGCGGTGGACCGGCAGCCGGCCATCGCGCGCCGGACCGGCTGCGTGGCGATCGACCTGCTCACGCTGTCGCACAATACGGAAAACTCCGCCGATCGCTACGCGCCGCTCACCTGCTTCGGGGCCTATGTACTGGATACGGCGACGGCCCAGGTTTCCGCCGTGGTCGCCAAAAAGACGATTCTCGCGACGGGCGGGCTGGGCCAGATTTTTCTCCACAGCACCAATCAGCCGGGCAGCGTGGGCCACGGCGTCGCCATGGCCTATCGGGTAGGCGCGCGCGTCATCGATCTGGAGTATGTCCAGTTTCACCCGACGACCTTCTACCACAAGAATGCCCCGCGGTTTTTGCTGACCGAGGCCCTGCGGGGCGAGGGCGGCGTCCTCGTGAACGCCCGGGGCGCGCGCTTTGTCGACGGACTGCATCCGATGGGTTCGCTCGCGCCCCGCGATGTCGTGGCGCGCGCGATCCACCAGGAAATCGCCGCGACGGGCGAGCCCTGCGTCTATCTCGAACTGTCCGCCCTGAAACCGAACTACATCCGCGAGCGCTTCCCCACCCTATATGAGCGCTGCCGCGCGCTCGGCGTCGACATGGCGGCCGAGCCGATCCCGGTCGTGCCGGCGGCGCATTTTTCCTGCGGCGGCGTCCACACGGACCTCCAGGGTCGGACGAACGTGCGCCATCTCAATGCGATCGGCGAATGCGGCTGCACCGGCCTGCACGGCGCCAACCGGCTGGCCAGCACCTCGCTCCTCGAATGTCTCACCAGCGCCAAATCGGCGGCCCAGGCCGACCTGACGGAGATCGCCGTCGGCGGCTTCCGCCTGCCGGACCCGCGCCCCTGGCAGAGTCCGAGCCGCGAACCCGATCCGACGCTCGTCCGCCAGGACATGCTGCTCCTCCAGCACACGATGTGGAATTACGCGGGCATCGTGCGCTCGCCCAAGCGGCTGACCCGGGCTCGGCGCATCGTGCTCGAATTGCGCGAGGAGATTCAGTCGTTCTACAAGGACTGCCGGCCGACCCGGCCGCTGATCGAATTGCGCAACGCGCTGCAGACGGCCCTGCTGGTGATCTATGCGGCCTCGCTCAATACGCGGAGCAAGGGCTGCCACTATCTTTCCGACGGCGAGGAGTAGTCGAATCAAGGGACATCGTAAACCTCAACCAAGCCAATGCCGGTCGTATTGTTTTTTCCGCTCACCTGGGCGGTGTAGGCGCCGGGGGGCAGCGTGACCACCATGGCGCAATCGGCCGAGCCGGTGGCTAATGAAAAGGCATAGAGACTGGCCATGAGTGGCGCCGTGGCCGCCTGAACGCCCGCGGCGACGGTTGACGCCCCGGTGCTTGGCGCGTTGTTCCAGCCTGCGTTGCTCGCGATGACAGCCCCCGTGCCGTCGTAGAGTGTGAGCTGCGGGCTGGCGAGCGTGCCGGGTAAATTGAACGGAATGGAACCCAGGGCCGGCCCGATTCCCCGGATCAGGACCGTTTCCGAACTCGTGCCTGAAATGACGAAGCCGGCCACCAGGACGCCCGACCCGGTGTTTACAAAGGCGCGGGCCGAAAGGTTGATGAGATGCGCGGTCGGCGTGCCCGAGTCGCCGTCGTAGAGTTCGGCCAGGGCCACACCCGTCGTGTTGCCGACCCCGCTGATCTCCGCCGTATAGGCGGCCGATGGCAACCCGGCCAGCATTGCGCTGTCGGCCGAGCTAGGCGGCAGATGAAACGCATAGACCTGGTCGAATACGTTGGTCGTGGCCGGCGCGATTGTCGCCGCCACCGTCGAGGAACCCAACACCGACGGGTTGCTCCAACCCGCGTTGGTCGCGATGACGGTCGAGGTGTTATCAAAGAGGGTAAGAAACGGTTGCGTGAGGACGCCGGCGATCTGAAACGAGGACAGGATCGGTCCGTCGCCCCGGACCAGCACCTGCTTTGTACCGGCGCCGCCGACCACGAAACCGGTTACCAACACCTGGGCGCCCGTGCCGACGTAGGAGCGCGAAGATAGATTGATCAGGTGAGCATTGACGTTGACCGTGACGATTGCGGGATCGGTCGTGACCCATCCCAGGGCATTGTTGACGACCGCAGTATATGAGCCGGCTTGGATAGTGCCAACGGTGGGCAGCGCGAGCGTCGCCCCGGTCGCGCCCGCGATCGGCGTGCCATTGAGCTGCCATTGGTAGCTCAAGCCATTCCCGGAGGCGCCGACGGTAAGCGTCGTCCCGGCCCCGGCCGCAATGGTTTGCGATTGCGGTTGCACAGTGATGGCCGGAGGCGAAATCAGGATCAGCCCGGCGGGCGAACTCGTCGCCGTGCCCAATGCGTTGGTGAGGACACATTCAAAGTCGAGGTTGCTCACGCTAGCGTTCACGTTGCTCAACGTAAGAGATGACGTGGATGAACCGGAGATGCCGGAGCCGTCCGTTAGGGGCGTCCAGATCACGCCGTCGGCCGATTCGCACCATTGATAAGTGGGTGTCGGGTCGCCGGCTCCGATGATCGTGAAGGTTGCGCTCGACCCGGTATTGACCAATTGGTTTGCCGGCTGGGTCGCAATGGTTGGCGGTTGCTGAATGGCTAGGGTCGCCGGTGGACTGGTGTAGTTAAAAAACCCGCTGGAGGCGACCACCGTAAAGTTCGTCCCATCGTCCGTGAGAGGGAGTTCGCTTATCGCCAATGTCGACGAGACCGAACCCATGACGAGGCTACCGTCGCTCTGAGGACCATCGGTCAAAGCGCCGCCGTTTCTGTACCATTGATAGGTCAATGGTGTTGGAGTGGCCGCGGTCACGGTAAACGTCGCCGGGGATCCGCTAGTGATCGTCCGGCTCTGGGGTTGCCCCGTACCGGTTGGATACCACTGCGCAGCGGCCTGGCGTACCGTGGGCGGGACGGTGGCATCGACAATATAAAGGATGCCGGTGGGACCCAGCGCGAGCCCTTGCGGAGATACGAAGCGGGCGCTTGACCCAATTCCATCCACGGGAGCTGCGGTGATCGCATTCGGCGCGCCCGCCGGTGTGTACACGCGCCCATTCGTGGAAATCTCGCGTATCGTGGAATTTCCGGTATCGGAGACAAAGAGATTGCCGGCACGATCGATCGCCAGGCCCGTCGGCTGGCTAAACTCAGCCTGAAGCGCCGGGCCGTCGCCGCTGCCTTCGTAAACGGGAGTCCCCGCGAGCGTGCTCACGGTGCCGGCGGGATCGATTATTCGAATGGCATTGTTGCCCGCATCCGCAACGTAGACATTCCCTGAAGCATCGATCGCCACTCCGGTGGGAGCGTTAAACAAGGCCGAAGATGCGCTGCCGTCCACGTAGCCGCGGGTTTCGTGTTGCCCGGCGAGGGTCGCAAC
>CAZWMF010000355.1:0-4717 GCA_964634535.1 uncultured Opitutaceae bacterium
TCTACATCGAAAAGAGCAAGGACAAGAAGACCGACGGGCACGGTCACATGAAGCTCTACCCGGCGGTGTTCGACATCGACACCTCGGTGTGCATGAGCTGCCAGATCTGCGTCGAGGTCTGTCCGTTCGACGCGATCAAGATGGACCAGGTCTATGAAATCGCGACCGGCGACCGGTTCGGCGGCCTGCTCCTGCGCCGCGAGCAGCTGGCCAAGCCCAATACCTATTTTCATCAGATTCATCCGACCGAGGCGGCGGACGTGGACGAGCGGCTGACCGCCGCGCGCGAGGCCGCCGCCGCCAAGGCCGCGGCCAAGGCCAAGGCCGCGGCCAAGGCCGAAAATCCGACCCCATCCGCATGAGTTTCGTCGTCGATCCGGCCCTACCCTACCTCGAGCAGCTGCCGGTGCTGCTGCGCGATTTCGTCACGGGCTATCTGCCGGTCCCGGTGCAGTGGCTCGCCGCCAAGGTGATCGACATCGCCGTCCTGTTTTCCGCCTTTGGCCTGCTCTTTGCCTACCTCACGCTGGCCGAGCGCAAGGTGCTCGGCCGGGTCCAGAACCGGCCCGGCCCGAACCGCAACGGCTGGGCCGGCGTCCTCCAGCCCTTTGCCGACGGCGTCAAGATGCTGACCAAGGAGGACGTGGTGCCCACGGCGGCGGATCCGTTGCTGCACTTTCTCGCGCCGGTCGCCCTGGTCTCCTGCTCGCTCTTTTCCCTGGCGGTGATTCCGTTCGGCCGCGACCTGGTCGCCTTGCGGATGGACAGCGCCGTCCTCTTCTTTTTCGCGGCCGGCGCCGGCACGGAACTGGCGGTCTTCATGGCCGGCTGGGCGAGCCGCAACAAATACTCGCTGATCGCCGCCATGCGCGCCCTGGCCCAATTGATCAGCTATGAGTTGCCGCTGCTCCTCGCCTTTGTCCCGGTCGTCATGTTGAGCGGCACCCTGTCGACCACGGGCATCGTGGCGGCCCAGGGCCACTGGACCCACGGCGGGTGGTTTCCCCATTGGTTCGTCCTGACGCCCTGGGGCGCGGCCGGTTTCATCATCTTCATGATCTCGGCCCTGGCCGAGTCGAACCGCTCGCCCTTCGACCTGCCCGAGGCCGAAAGCGAGCTGATCGCCGGTCACCTGACGGAGTTTTCCGGCTTCAAGTACGCGCTGTTTTACATGGCCGAGTATTTCGGGATGTGCGCCCTGAGCGCCATGGCGGTCACCCTGTTCCTCGGCGGCTGGCATGCGCCATTCGCCGGCCTTGAATTCATCCCGTCCTACGTCTGGTTCAGCGCCAAACTGCTCGCGCTGCTCTTTGGCTTCCTCTGGATCCGCGCCACGTTGCCGCGCCTGCGCATGGACCAATTGATGCGCTTTGCCTGGAAATTCCTGGTGCCGCTGGCCATTTTGAATCTGGGAGTCGCCGGCTTCTGGGGATGGACCGCCGACTGGCACGGCCTTTTGCACTTGGTGCGCTGGGCGCTCGGCCTCGGGTTTGTCGCGGCGCCCTTCCTCATCCTGGGGCGCGGGCTAACCGGCCGCGTCGGCCCCCGCACCTACCGCTACGCAGCGGAACCGGCCCCGGCGCCCGCGCCGCTTCAAACATGAATCCGATTCTCGCCATCATCGCCGCCGGCACGCTCGTCAGCGCGGCCATCGCGATGGCGCTGCGCCATCTGATCCGCAGCGTGCTGCTCTTCGTCGTGAGCTGGGTCGGCATCGCGATCTTCTTTCTCTGGGCCGGCGCCGAATTCCTCGCCTTCGCCCAGGTGCTGGTCTACGCCGGAGCCATCGCGATGGTGGTGCTCTTCGCCATCCTGCTGACCGGCCGCGGCGCTTTGGTCGCGGTGCCGAAGTCGCCCGGCCGCCACTCGGCCTTCGCGGCGGTCCTGACCGCCGCGGCCGTGGTCGCGATCCTTGCGGCGGCGATTCTGCGCACGTCGTTTCCGCCCTGGTGGCCCGTTGCTCGGGTGGCGACCGTGCGCGATCTGGGCATCGCACTCGCCGGACCCGAGGCGGCCGCCCTCCTGGCCGCGGGCGTTCTGCTGACCGCCGCCCTCCTGGGGGCCATCGTGATCGCGGCCGGTCGAAAGGATTCGCGATGACCACCCTGCAAGCCTGCCTCCTCTTTTCGAGCCTCCTGTTCGGCATCGGTCTGGCCGGGGTCCTCGCCCGCAGCAGCGCGATCCTCGTGCTCCTGGGCGTCGAACTCATGCTCAATGCGGCCGCGATGAACTTCATCGCCTTCTGGCGCTTCAACGCCGGCCCGCCCGAAGTGTCGGGCCTCGTCTTTGTCCTATTCGCCATCGCAATCGCCGCCGCCGAGGCCGCGGTCGGCCTTTCGCTCGTGATCGCCCTGTACCGCCATCAGCGCAACATCCGCGTGCCGGACGCGGATCGATTGCGCGGATAGCCGCCCCATCCATGCCCGCCTTTCCCGCTCAACTTTGGCTCATCCCCGCCCTGCCGCTCCTGGCGGCGGCGATCGGCGCCCTCACGCCGCGGCGCGGCCGGGCGCTGGCCGCCGGCGCCGCCATCGCGGCGATGGTCCTGGCCTTCCTCGTTTCCTGTGAGGCCCTGCATGCCGCGCTCGCCGCTCCGTCGGCCCACCTGGTGTCCAACTTCACCTGGTTCGAACTGGGCACGGGCAGCCTGCGCCTGGGCTGGGTCCTGGATCCATTGGCCGCGCTGATGGCCGTGATGGTCACCTCGGTCGGCACGCTGATCTTCATCTTCAGCCTGGGCTACATGAAGGATGATCCGAATTTCACCCGGTTCTTCTGTTTCCTGAGCCTCTTTGCCGCCGCCATGCTGGGGCTCTTGGTCGCCAACAGCCTGCTCCTGCTCTTCATCTGCTGGGAATTGGTCGGGCTCGCCTCCTACCTTCTGATCGGCTTTTGGTTCGATCGACCCGCCGCCGCGGCCGCCGGCCAAAAGGCCTTCATCACGACCCGGATCGGCGACCTGGGTCTCCTGCTCGGGCTCTTTTGGCTCTACAATGCCTCGGGCTCGCTCCTCTTCTACGACCAGGGCCACGGCTGCCTCGAATCGGCCGCGCTCGCCGGTCTGTCCGGGCCCACCATCGGCGGCCTGGCGGTCTGCACGGCGATCGGCCTGCTCATCTTTTGCGGGGCGATCGGCAAGTCCGGGCAGTTTCCCCTCCACGTCTGGCTGCCGGACGCGATGGAGGGACCGACGCCGGTCAGCGCCTTGATCCACGCCGCCACGATGGTGGCGGCCGGCGTCTTCCTGATCGCGCGGGTTTATCCCCTGATGAGCGCCGACCAGGGAATCGCCGGAACGGCCGTGCACGCCCTGACCGTAGTCGCCGCGATCGGCGCCATCACGGCCCTGATGGGTTCCCTGATCGCGGTCGCCCAAAACGACATCAAGCGGATCCTCGCCTATTCCACGGTTTCCCAGTTGGGCTTCATGATCCTGGCGCTCGGCGTCGGCTCCTGGGTGGCCGCCATCTTCCACCTCTTGACCCACGCGTGCTTCAAGGCGCTGCTCTTCTTGGGCGCCGGTTCGGTCCTGCACGCCACCCATCACGAGCAGGACATTCGTCGGCTGGGCGGACTCGCCCGGCACCAGCGCGCGACCTTCCTCACCTTCGCGATCGGCATGCTGGCCCTGGCCGGCGTGCCGTTCGTTTTTTCGGGGTATTGGAGCAAGGAGGCGATCCTCCACGCCGCGGGCGAGTGGCCGGTGTCGATCCTGCCCCTGCTCGCCGCCCTGATCGCCGTGTTCCTGACCGCCTTTTATATGACCCGGCTCACGGCCGAGACCTTCTTTGGCCACGCCCGCTCGCACGGCGCCGAGCACGCCCACGAGAATTCCCGGGTCATCACGGTCCCCCTGATCCTCCTCGCCGCGGCCGCGGTCCTCCTGGGCTTCCTCGGGACGCCGGCCTGGCCCTGGCTGCAATCAACCCTGTCCGGAACCCCGCAGGCCACCGGCTCGATTTTTGAGGGCGGCGGCTTGCTCGTCATTTCCATCGCCCTCGTCCTGGCCGGCCTGGGCTCCGGCTGGCTCGTGTACGGTCGCCGAACGCGGGCGAACGCGGAGGCGCCCGACCCGCTGGCCGTGGCCGCGCCCCGGCTCTTCGCCTTTCTTGGAGCGCGCATGAAATTTGACGAACTCTATGCCGCCACCGTTGGCCGGCTGCACACCGGGGCGGCGGCGTTGGCGAGCGGCCTCGACGGCCGCCTCTGGGACGGCGGCGTCCGCTTGGTCGCCCGGACGGCCGAGGTGGCCGGGACCTTCGACAAGGGCGCCGACGAGCGCGGGCTCAACGCCGGGTTTGACGGCGGCGCCGGCACGTTGCGGGCCTTCGGCCTGGCCTACTCCCGCGCGCAGACCGGGGCGGCCCAGACGTACCTCCGGGCGCTCGCGATCGCCTTCGTGGTGCTCGCGCTGGTTCTCTTGCTGGGAGGCGCCTCATGAACGCGCTGCCCTGGCTTTCCCTCGCCATCTTCCTGCCGTGGGCGGGCGCGCTCCTGCTCGCCCTGATTCCCGGCCTGTCGGGCCGGACGAGCCGGGGGCTGGCGCTCCTCTTCAGTTTTTCGACGCTCGCGATCGGGCTCGTTCTCGCCGCGGGATTCGATCCGCATCTTCCCGGGTACCAATTCATCCAGGACAACGCCTGGATCGCCTCGCTGAACGTCCATTACCATGTGGGTCTGGACGGGATGAGCCTGCTCCTGATCCTGTTGACCGGTC
>CAZWMF010000356.1:0-4709 GCA_964634535.1 uncultured Opitutaceae bacterium
GGGCCAGCAGTTCACCGTGACCGAGGGAGATATCCTCGTCGTCAACCGCTATCCCGATGCCGAAACGGGCGCGACCTTGCAGATCACCGACGTCCTGGCCGCAGGCGAGGGCGAGAACTTCAAGATCGGCCGTCCCTTGCTTGGGGGAGCCTCGGTCTCCGCACGCGTGCTCGAGCACAAACGCGGCGATAAGGTGGTCGTATTCAAGAAGAAGAAGCGCAAGGGCTACGAGCGCAAACAGGGCCACCGCCAGGAACTCACGGTCATCAAGATCGAGTCGATCAACGTCTGATTTTTCGCCATGGCGCACAAGAAAGGTCAAGGAACCTCCACCAACGGGCGCGAAAGCCACTCGAAGCGCCTCGGCATCAAGTCGTTCGGCGGCCAATCGATCCTGGCCGGCGGCATCATCGTCCGCCAGCGCGGCACGAAGCTTCACCCGGGCAAGAATGTCGGGGTCGGCCGCGACTGGACGCTCTTCGCGTTGCGCGACGGCGTGGTGCAATTCGACAAGGTCCACCGCAAGGTTTCGGTCGTCGAAGCGCCCTGATTGAGGGTTGAGCCGGCGCCGACCCAATACCGACCCAATAGATTTGGGTCGCGGGCCGGGCGGAATTTTGGCGGGCTTATTTTGCCCGCAGAAGCAGCACCGGGACGTTGATGCTGTGCCGGACCTTGCGCGACGTCGTCCCGAGAAAAAGGTCGGCGATGAAGTGGTGGCCGTGCGTGCTCATGGCCACGAGGTCGCAGCCGTTGCGCTGGACCCATTTGATGATTTCGGTGGCGGGGTCGCCGTACGCCAATTCGGACACCGCGGATATTCCCGCAGCTCGAAACTCCTCCCGAACGGCCTCCAGGTAGGCCTGGTCCTCGTCGACCTCGGGACTGACCGCATCGGCGCCGTAGGTTCGGGCTGCCCAGCCGTCGGCCACGTGCAGGAGCACCACGCGACTGTCGGCCAGCGTGGCCAGCTGCTTGATGTGGGCGATGATCGCCCGATCCGTGGGCTTGCCATCCAAAGTCACGAGGATGCGCTGGTACAAACGGAGGGGGGCTGGACCGTTCATTTGCCGATGATGACCTGCCAAGCCTGCCGAAGCGAGTCGGGTAATCCCCAGATATCCAGGGCCGTAATAACCAGGGCGCTGCCCCACCCGGCGGCCAGGAGAAAGGCGCTCAATTTCCATTTGCCCATCCGTCGGCGGGAACTCGTGAAATGCAAGAGCGGCAGCATGGCGAGCGGCAGCTGGAGCGCGAGGACCACCTGGCTAAGCGTCAACAGGTCGGTGACGCTGCTGTCGCCGCGCACGCCGATGATCAGGACGGCGGGCAGGATCGCGAGCACGCGCGTGATCATCCGCCGCAGCCAGGGCGCGATCCGCCAGTGCATGAAACCCTCCATCACCACCTGGCCGGCCAGGGTGCCGGTGATCGTGCTGCTCTGGCCGCTCGCGAACAGGGCGATCACGAAGAGAAGGCTGCCGGCGGCCGTGCCGAGGAGCGGAGCGAGCGTCAGATACGCGATGCGGATCCAGTCGGTGTTATCGTTGAAATGGACCACCTGGCCGCCCGCCACCGTCACGCTGTCCTTGCCGTAGAACACCATGGCCGCGAGGACCAGGATCGCGGCGTTGACGAAAAAGGCGACGGTCAGGGAGGTGGTCGAGTCGATCGTGTTGAAGCGCAGCGCCTGGCGGATCGAGGGCTCGTCCTTCTGAAAGCGTCGGCTCTGCACCAGGGCCGAGTGCAGGTAGAGATTGTGGGGCATGACAGTCGCCCCGATGATGCCGATCGCCACGTAGATCATGCCCGCCCGACCGAGGCCCGGCGTGAAGAAGGCCCGGCCCATCTCGAGAAAGCTCGGGCGGGTCTGCGGCACGACGAAGATCTCCAGAAAGTAGCAGACGCCGATCGTGGCCACGAGGAGCAGGACGATCGCCTCGATCTTGCGCAGGCCGAAGCGCTCGAGGCCGAGCAGCAGCAGCACGTCCAGGCCGGTGATGATCACCGCCCAGAGCAGCGGAATATGAAAGAGCAGATTGAGCGCGACCGCGCTGCCCAGCACCTCCGCCAGGTCGCAGGCGCCGATCGCCACCTCGCAGAGCAGCCAGTTCGGCCACCGGGTCCAGGCGGGATACCAGTCGCGGCAGCACTGGGCGAGATCGCGCCCGGTCACGACGCCCAGCCGAGCGGAGATCACCTGCATGACCATCGCCATGAGGCTGGCCAGACCGATCACCCAGAGCAGCCCGTATTTGAATTGGGCCCCGCCCTGCAAGTCCGTCCCCCAGTTGCCCGGGTCCATGTAGCCCACGCTGACCAGCACGGCCGGCCCCACGAAGGCCCGCCACTGGACCCAGAAGCCGGCCTGGTGGGGCGGCACCGCGATCGAGCCATGCATGCCCTCCATGGACAGGCGGGCCGCCGGGGCGGCCGCGTCCGGGGCGGCGAGGGATTCCTCCTTGGCTTCTCTCATAATTGAATTGCTAATCCTAGAAAGCGCTACTTTGAGTAGTCAAAATAAAACTTTCGGTTGCCATTATCCGGGGCGGCTCTAAGGTGGGCCCGATGCCGACCAGCACGGTTGAGAATTACCTCAAGGCGATCCTCGTGCGCACCAAGGGCAACGACCCGGTCGTGACCACCGGGGCGATCGCGGACGCGCTGGGCGTCACCCCGGGCACCATCACGACGATGGTCAAGTCGCTCGCCGGCCAGGGCCTGCTGCGGCACCATCCCCGGGAAGGCGTGGAATTAACCGACGAGGGCCGCGCGGTGGCGCTCGCCGTCCTGCGCAAGCACCGCCTGGTCGAAACCTTTCTCGTCCAGATCCTGCACATGGACTGGGGCGAGGTGCACGAGGAGGCCGAGGCCCTGGAACACGCCATCTCCGAGCGGGTGCTCGCGCGCATCGACGACATTCTCGGCTACCCGGTGGCCGATCCGCATGGCGATCCCATTCCGAGCGTGCGTTCCCCCCGCTTCGAGCGCGGCGGGGCGGTTACGCTGGTCAATTGCGATGCGAAGGCCTCGGTCAAGGTGGAGCGCATCCTCGACCAAAGCCCGGAGTTTCTGGAATTCGCGCAGCGGGTCGGCCTCAAGCCCGGGGCGCGGGTCCGCGTCCTGCACCGCGACCGGGCCGGCGGCGTCGTCCGCTGCGAACTGCGCGAGGGCCAGGCCTCGCTGGGCTTTCCCGAGGCGGCCAAGATCCAGGTCGAACCGGCCCGCTAGGCCTTGACCGACCGCCGGGCCCACTTCGGCCTTGCTGGCGGTTTGGGCGAGCCGCCATGCTCGGGCGGGATGTCCAAATCCTTCGCGTGGTCGGTCTTTGGCCTCACGGCGGCTTTCTTTGCGGCCTTTTTCCTCTGGCCGATCGTGCAGATATTGAAAGGCGGGTTCATCGACGCCGACGGCAACCTCACCCTCGCCTATCTGGGCGCCCTGCTCGCCAACCCGACGTACCTGACGGCGCTGCTCACCTCCTTCGGGCTCGCCTGCGCGACGACGACGCTCGCCCTCCTCATCGCCGTGCCGCTGGCCTTCGCGGCCGACCGCTTCCAGTTTCCCGGCAAGACCGTCTTTGGTTCGCTCATCCTCGTGCCGATGATCCTGCCGCCGTTTGTCGGAGCGATCGGCATCCGCCAGATCCTCGGCCAATACGGCGCCCTTAACGCGCTCCTGATCGCGCTCAAGCTGCACCCGGCCGGCTGGACCTTCGACTGGATCGCCGCGCATCGCTTCTGGGGAGTGGCGCTCGTCGACGCGCTGTCGCTGTACCCGCTGATCTACCTGAATGCGGTCGCCGGCCTGGCCAACATCGATCCGGCGATGGAGGAGGCCGCCGAGAACCTGGGCTGCACCGGTTGGCGACGCTTCCGCAAGATCACGCTGCCCCTGATAAAATCGAGCCTGTTTGGCGGCGCCACCCTGGTCTTCATCTGGGCCTTCACCGACCTGGGCACGCCGCTCGTCTTCGACTACGAGCGGGTTTCGAGCGTGCAGATTTACTATGGCTTGAAGGATATCGGCGGCAATCCGTTCCCCTACACGCTGGTCGCCGTGATGCTGGCCGCCTCTGTGCTGCTCTATGCGATCGGCAAGGGCGTGTTCGGCCGCAGCCACCGGGCGGCGGGCAGCAAGGCGACGCGGGGCTCCGGCGCCCGGGCGCTGCCGCTGTCCGGTGCCCTCGCCTGCACGGCGGCCTTCGCCGCCGTCACCTTCTGCGCCGTCCTGCCGCACATCGGCGTCATCCTGGTGGCTTTCTCCCGCGATTGGTACGCCACGATCATCCCGGCGCGCTGGACGTTGGATAATTTCCGGGTCGCCCTGGGCAATTCGCTCACGGTCCCGGCCATCGCCAACAGCCTGAAGTTCGCGAGCATATCCACGGTGATCGATGTCTTCCTGGGCATCGCCATCGCCTACGTGATCGTGCGCACGAAGATCGCCGTCCGCGGCGTCCTGGATTTTCTCGCGATGCTGCCGCTCGCGGTCCCGGGGCTCGTCCTGGCGTTCGGCTACCTGGCGATGGCGCAGCCCGGGCGCCTGTTCGCGTTCATCAATCCGGTCGAAAACCCGACGATTCTGCTCATCATCGCCTACTCGATCCGCCGCCTATCCTATGTGGTCCGCTCGGCCGTGTCGGGCTTCCAGCAAACCCCGGAGGCCTTCGAGGAGGCGGCCGCGAACCTGGGCTGCCCGCCCCTGAA
>CAZWMF010000357.1:0-4676 GCA_964634535.1 uncultured Opitutaceae bacterium
TTGAGGTTGCCGGCATAGAGGCCGGCGGCGCGGGCCGCCTGCGTGAAGCCGATCGAATTATACCAACCCGGCGTGGCCGGGCGGCCCTCTTCCGACGGCCGTTCGAAAAAGATCCCGAGAGAGTTCGCACCGGAGCCGAAGGCGGCGGTGATGCGCGACGCCAGCCCGTAGCCGGTGGAAGCCCCGATCACCAGGACGTTCTTGGGCCCGCCGGGGATCGGCCCCTTGGATTTCACGTGATCGATCCATTGCTGGATATGCGCCGCGCAACCGACGGGATGGGCGGTGACACAGACGAAGCCGCGGACCTTGGGTTTGATAATCATGAAAGCGTTGAGGTTGGCGAATTCCACCGCCCGACGCACATCAAATTTATCGGGCCCAATTTGAATCCTAATGGCTCCGCAGGAGCAGGGGACCCGGCCGAGCCGCTGCCCGGTCGGCCTCTTCCAGGCTGACGGCGAAACCGGCTGGTTCCGGCACCGGCGTTTTTGGCGAAAAAACGATTCTGCGGCCGTCGCCCCATCCGTTCGCCGGGATCACTCCGGCATTCAGCGGTTGCGAAGAAGCTCCCGCGGGATAGATCCAAAGCACGTAAGCGCGGCCGGGAGGGGCGGGAGCAAGCCGGGCGATCGCGAGGATGCCGCTTTGTGTATGGGGGTTCCAAACCACAGCGGCCCGGGCCGGATCGGCCGGCCGGCCGGGCTCGCCAAGCAGGGCGATGCGCAGGCTGCGCACGTCGGCCTCATCCCGCAATTGCCGCTGCAGATAGGCAACTGCACCCGCATCCACCAGTTTCACCTGCGCCAGTTGGTTTTGGACGAGGCGCAATTCGACTTCGGCCATCCGGGCGGCGTTTTGGCTCAAAGAGCGTTCGAGTCGCGCAGATACGTAAAGTTGGGCCAAGGCCAGGGCTCCGAAGGCCGACATGGCCGCCATCGTCCACGGAAGGTAGGGGCGAAAACGAACGACGGCGGAGGTCATTGCCGTAGCACATCCCGATCAAACCAAGAAGGATGAGCAAGGCGAGAATGCCGAGGATTCGTCGCTCGGTGCGGGTGGTGCGAAACGGCATGCCTCGATTATGACAACCCTCCGAGCCTTTGGGGCGCGCGGTTCGTTCCCGAGATTGCGAGCCGGGGCGGAGACGGGCCGCATCGAAATCTTGCCGTTTGATTTGCGGATCCCTAGGAGCTACACCCGTCGGGCTTCAACCACTCCTCCCCATGTCCATCCGCATCAAAGAAATCGCCTTCGTCTTTCACGCGGTCACCGATTGCAGTCGGGCCCGCGATTTTTACGAGACCCTGCTTGGCTTGAAGATTGGCTTTCAAATTGAATTCGCTCCCGGGCAGTGGTGGATCGAATACGACATCGCCGGTGTGGCCCTCGCCATTTGCAATGCCTTCATCGGGCCCGATGGAAAATTTACCCGGGCCTCCTGCGTGACGTTCGAAGTCGCCGATCTCGACGCGACCTTGGCGGCGCTGCGCGCGGCCCAGGTTCCGATCACCCAAGACGTAATGGAATTCCCGCCTTGCCGGATGTTCGCGGCCGCTGATCCCGACGGGAACGAAATTCGCTTCCACCAGCGCAAGGCTTCCCCGTAGGCCCGCACTGCCGCCCCGGCGATCCGTCGGGGCGGCGGCATTCCCCCGCGCAGAATTTTTCGCCGACCGGGAACAAGGTCGGCGGAATCTCGTCCAATGCTGTGCCATGGAGGGCGGTCTCAGGCCGTCCCTCTCGGCTCATGTTCTCATGAGCATCGAACGAGAAAATCGATCTCCGCGAAACGCTTGCCCCCAAAGGGTAAGGACTAGTCCCGAAAGGATATTGCGAGGGATTGGTTGCAATTTCGCGAAACGCATCGACCGTGGGCGGCCTAGCGCTCAGCTCATGGGGCCCGCTCTCCCGAGCGGGATCCCCTAGTCAACGTCACAAAGTGTAGGTGCTCACCGTTCCCTGACAGGAAACGGGGATAGAGGGACCGGCCTAGCGTTCCTGTAAACCATCGCATCCCATGAACACGAATACTGCGTCCGTAGAATTCAATGCAGCGCCGTTATCCGGATTGCCCGATCTCGCCGCCGGCTCGGAAAGCCCGGCTGGCATCAGCGACATGGCATTGGTCGGCAACTTTTTGCAGGGCGATGAAACGGCCTTTGTCGAAATCATGCGCCGTTACCAGGCAAAGATTTTTACCGTGGCGAACAGTCTCCTGCAGAACCACGCCGATGCCGAAGAGATCACCCAGGATACATTTGTGCGCGCGCACCGCAGCCTCCCCCGGTTCCGCGGCGACTCGTCGCTCGCGACGTGGCTGCACCGCATTGCGCTCAATCTGGCGCGCAACCGCTATTGGTACTTTTTCCGGCGGCGGCGCCACGCCACCGTGTCGCTGGATTGCCCGGTCGACGCGGCCGGCGGTGCCACCATGGCCGAGTTGATTGCTTCACCCACGCCGGATGCCGCCCAGGAGAGCGCCCGTGGGGAGTTCGCGCGCCTCGTGGCCGAGTGCATGGACCGATTGGAAGCCAATCACCGGGAAATCCTCAGTTTGCGCAATTTGCAGGGGCTTTCGTACGAAGAAATCTCGACTCAGCTCGGCATCAATCTGGGCACCGTCAAGAGTCGTGTCGCGCGAGCGCGCGAGCGCCTGCGCGCCAGCCTGGCCGAGGCCTGCCCGGAATTCCGTCCGGACGCGAATCCGATGGAGTGGTTCGAGTCTTGGCGTCTGGGCGACCGGACTGGGCCGCTTTGACCGACACTACGCGGCCCTGCCGGCCGGTTTCAGCCCCATCGCAGCTCCGGACAAAATTGCCGCGAGAGTCGGATCGAAAACGATCCGATCTTTCGGGATATGTAAGCTATTATTGGATAGAGGCCTGAGCGTCGCGATCTCCGGTTGGTGCGGCTTGTGCTCCTCCCTCGGGCGCCTGCGGCAATGTTTGCCCACGCACACTCGCCCATGAACCACGCACCCCTGCCTTCCCCGTTCTCCCTGGGAATCGAACGCGTCGCGATCTTGGAGACGACACCGGTGGCCCACGTCGATGTCATGACGCGCAGTCCCGTGCATGCCCTAGTCTTGGAGTCCATTTTTGGCGTCCGGCCCTTTCAATTTTCGCGTCGGGGCGAGACCCTGCATGCCTTTCCCCGACTGCCTGCCGTGCGCACCCGCGCCTGGATGGAGGACCAAGGCCTCGCCTTCGTCGTCACTTCCGGAGGAATGGCGTCGGACGGACCCGTCACCTGGGTGCAGGGCGGATTCTGATCTTGGCGGGGGGCCAGGGCGATCCGGTGGCGAGACTGGGTCGGGATGTTCACCTGATCAATGACCCCAATTTTCACCGACTCGCGAGCTGGGTGGCCCCATGGCGCGAAAGCGGTGTCGTCCCGCCGTGAGCCCGGCATTCGACCGGCGGCGTGAACCGCTGATGAGGCGGGATTGATCCGCGGGGCAATGTGTTGCAGGGTTGAGGCATGCACGGATCCGGGACGATGACCGCGCCGGCCGAGGCGGGTTTGGGCCTCCGGCCCGGCACCGCCGGCTTTCGCCGCGCCAACCTGGCCTTGTTCGCCGGCGGCTTTGCCACGTTTGCACTGCTCTATTGTCTGCAGCCGCTCCTGCCGGTGCTCGCGCTGGCCTTTCACGTGAGCGCGGCGGCGAGCAGCCTCGTGGTTTCCTTGGCGATGGCCGCGATGGCCCCGGCCATGCTGGTGGTCAGTTCGCTATCGGATGCCTGGGGCCGGAAAAGGATGATGGGGTGGTCGCTGGCCGTCGCGAGCACGTTGAGTCTCGCCGCGGCGGCCGCGCCGACCTGGGTCAGCTTGCTTGTGTTGCGCACCGGCGTCGGGCTGGCCCTGGCGGGTCTGCCAGCGGTCGCGATGGCGTACCTATCCGAAGAAATCGAGAGCGAGTCGCTCAGCCTGGCCATGGGCCTCTATATTAGCGGCAATGCGGTAGGCGGCATGGTGGGGCGCCTGCTTATGGGGCTGCTGGCCGACTTGACCAATTGGCGCGTGGCACTGGCGACGATCAGCCTGCTTGCGGTGATGTCGACCGGGATTCTCTGGCTCGCCTTGCCGCATTCGCGAAATTTTCGGCCCCGTCCGCTGGTCCTGGGCGAACTCGCCCGCTCGCTGGGCCGGCATCTGCGCGAGCCCGGATTGCTTCAGCTTTTTGCTCTGGGATTCCTGCTGCTGGGCGGATTTGTCACCGTTTACAACTACATCAGCTATCGACTCGTGGCGCCTCCCTACGGTCTTCCCCAATGGATGGTCGCGTTGCTTTTCATCGTCTACGTGGTGGGCGTCTTCACCTCGACTTGGGCGGGACGGCTGGCTGGCCGACTCGGTCGCCGACGGGTTTTGCCGTGGACGCTGGCGGTGATCCTTGGGGGTGTGGTCCTGACGCTGCTGACACCGTTGTGGGCGATCGTGGGCGGAGTCGTGTTGGTCACCGCGGGATTTTTTGCCGGGCATTCGGTGGCCAGCAGCTGGGTGAGCCGTCGGGCACGGGAGGCGAGAGCTCAGGCGAGTGGACTCTACCTATTTTCCTATTATGCCGGCGGGAGCCTGGTCGGCTGGCTGGGCGGCTACGCGTGGTCGGCTTGGGCTTGGCCGGGCGTGGCGGCCTTGACTGACAAATAAGCAAAGAGCTTAACGCAAAGACA
>CAZWMF010000358.1:0-446 GCA_964634535.1 uncultured Opitutaceae bacterium
GATGAGATAGAAATGCTCCTCCACACAAAGCGACCATGCGTGCGAAAATGCGCCTGTCTTACCCGCATCAAGACCGAAGTTGACCGTAAATGTTAGGAAGCGCCAGAGGGGCGCAAGGTTCGGCTGCTCGCGGAATGCCGGCACTAACCAGTACAATCCAAGCACCACGAAGTACACTGGCAGAACGCGCCACGCCCGCCGCAGAAAAAACTCCAGATAGGATGGACGACGATGTTGAGAATAGGGGCGCAACAGCTGAGTACCGATTAGGTAACCGCTCAGCACAAAGAAGAGATCGACGCCAGCCCAGGTGGCCGGCCGCCAACCAAATGGCCACAGCGTGCGAGGAAAGTGCCATGCGATCACGAGTAGAATCGCGCATGCCCGTAAGAAATCCAGACCAGGCAGGCGTTGACAACCAGAATGATCGCCACCAGGACGCCCAG
>CAZWMF010000358.1:456-4658 GCA_964634535.1 uncultured Opitutaceae bacterium
ATTGGAGCCGTGCCATTCTTGCGCCGCAAGAAATTCTAATCGAGGCGTGTAGATTCGCCGTGGCCCATCGGCACCGGGCGTGAAAAGCCCTTAACCGTGAGATTCCATTCAACCCTTGGCCGCGTTGCGCCGTTGTATTTGGACGGACCATGCAGTCTCTTGCTTCCACCCGCCGTGCAAGAACGCGGGCCCTTGATCCGCCTCTCATTAAAGTGCTCGCGAGCATGGAGAGATCCGCTCGATCGGAGGTGCGGAAGGGAAATGCCCGCCTTGCCGCGATCATGTCGCGGCTTGGGACGAAGTCGGAAGGCCCGAGTGACTTGGCCGATTCGGTCGAGATCGCACATTGGTTAAAGGGAAAATTGTCGGTCGCCATAATGGCTCGCGACCTTGCTGCAATTCATCGGGACCACGCCTCGCGAAAGTTGCCGCCAGAATCTCGGATCTGAGTTTGGTGACCAACCACTCGGTCAGTTCTTTCTCGGCCACGGCCCGATCGATTGACACAGGGGCCGAATCGGATCAGGTGACAGCTAGCCGAGGTGTGAGAATTCCCGAGTCGAAGCTGTTAGGCCCGCGCGCTCGTTTACTGATTGCACGAGGCTCGTGAGGTCGCGCGCAGATGTGCGGGCGACTGGCTTTTACTCGGGATCCCTGTGCCCGCAACGAGGTCACGAATTATCACGATTATGGCCAGGTTGCTCTTCATCTCGTGCGCGATGCTCACGGCATCGTCGATGTCACTGCTTTGTTCAAAGCCCGTGCCGATTCGCGCGGTCACCGTCGCAAGACGGGACTGCTCGTCCCGCAGTCTATGGATTGCACGGCGGCTCATATTCAATAGCAGTTGAACAACTTCGGGATTCTTGACGACATCCGCCGGGTGCGATTCGGCGTCGTCACGATTCGACGGTAAAACGGAGTTCGGCACGGGGATAAGAACGGCACGTCCGAGTTATTAGTTCACGGAAATCTAACGTATTGGCGACTCCTACATGAGACCGATTCCTATTCTCTCGGTTCGGTTATCGAGATGTCGAAGCCCCGCCTCTGCGACCTACCCGGCGACTCAGCAATTGGTCCCGCAACTACCCAGTTGCCTCGGCTCTGGAGAGTATCGCACGAACGGTCATCAAGAGTTCGTCGATCGAGAACGGTTTCGCCAAGGTCGCTCGAACGCCTAACCGCTTCGCAATCATAAGCCAATCCCCTCCGTGACCGGAACCCGATATTGCGACAATTGGAAGGCTTGGGAACTCCCGCAGCAGCATAACGATGGTCTCGATGCCTTCTTGGTTCGGCATAACCAGATCGGTTATCACAAGGTCGGGCAGTTCTGCGTCGCAACGGCGCTTGCCCTCCCGCCCGTCCGATGCGGTGGTGACGTTGTGCCCCGCCAGGCTCAGACCATTCTTGAGCAGCAAGCGGATGTCCTCCTCGTCATCAATTGCGAGGATGTTGGCCATTCAAAACAATCGAGACGCGAAACAAAGCGAGATTGATCACCACCGTTTACTGTAGCATAAGAACGGCCATCGGCCGACTCAGGACACCACGACTAAATCCTATTACAATTTCTGGTCGTCGATGTGGTTCGCACTAATGTCAAGTTAGAGCCGCAGTCTTAATTGTGCCGCTCGGCCAACGCAAATCCAGTGACACAACCCGTACCGAATGTCCACTGGCTGGCACGATTGACAAATGCAACTGAATCGAAAAGGTCGGTGACCGCGGGAGTTTGGTTTCCTTGGAGGCCCGGCCGCGGTGGCCGGGCCCGGCGCGGATCTATTTGCAACAATTTCAACGGTGTCCAAGAAAACAGTCAGAGAGTGGACGGAGAAAATCCAGGTGGAGCTTCGCGTCGACGAGAAAAAACTTGGATGCTATAGGGCCACCTGTCCCATTTGCTCAGCGACATATAGCGTCGATGTCCTCAGAAGCGCCATCGTCGCACGCATGCTCGCTGTTCAAGAAATCGAACGGCATGTGCGAGACTCACACAAAGAATATCTCACGGATCCTATGGGAAAAGCCAAATCACCTTGATATTGATTTTTCGGATACTCGATGCGCATAATCAGGGATTACTTCGGGCCTTTAAAGGTTTAGCCCGGGTTCGGCTTTCCCGCTTAGGGAGCAGTGTGTTCGATTATTGGGTGTTGATTGTCGCGGGAAGCGGGGCGCGAAGTTCTATGGGAGTTCCTACAACATGGCGTTTATCAACTGTTTATCGAGCTCGATGAAACGGTCTTCGCTTCAACGAGCAATCTGCAGTTCGGCGTCAATGGAGTGGGCGAACCATTTCTCGCGCACACTGCAGCAATCTCACGCGACCCACCGACGGAGAGACGAGCGCCACCGCAGAGTTCACAGCCGCCGTCACTCGGTCCCGGGCTAACGCGGTGTACTCTTGCGCGATCTGTTCGACGGCGAACATCATGTCTTCGAACATCCAGGGTGCGTGCTGCGAGACTCCGTGCGGCGACTGCGGTGGTAATTCAGGAGATTCGTCGGGGGCAATCATTGAGGAAAACTTGGATTCTAGATTCTAAGGTCCGCACATTTCCTACGATTGCGTTCCCCTGCGATGCGGCGAGCCAGATGAGAGCCGTTCGCGATTCCGGCTCGGGCGGCAGCGTCCATTTGGGAAGCGACTGCCATATAAGACTTTGCAGTGATTGATAACGATTTCTGCCGCAGCCTTCGGGCGGGGAATGGGCACCAGTGATTCGTATCCGATTTATGAAACGCGTTCCTCAGTTTCTTCGCTCCCTAGGGTGAGCCTCGAGTTGAGCTTGCTCAAAAAATCATGAGGCTCGGAGTTAAAGCCGGTCGGAGAAAGGAGAGTCGCCAATTCGAGTTCTAGGCCGGGCCGGCCTCGATGGGTTGAGGAAACTTCCTGACGGAATTCCACCGGCGCTTGGCTGTTACCAGATCCTGCGGGCGACTCGAACCGAAAGCATGCGAGAAACAGATGAAGAGACGCCAACGGCACGACTGCCACTTCCCTTGAAACGACCCGGCAACCAAAAGTCGGCTGCAGCGGGATTCGACACGTGGATGCGGTCGTAACTGCGCGACCATCCCCGAGAACTTCTTGTGACGCCGGGACTGGTGTCAATCAGCGCAGGGTGTTCGACATGCCCGCGGCCTTATACAACATTGAACAGAAGGTTCGTGTCTGTTATCGGAATTGTCGATGGACAATTTGTCACATCCAAGTGCGGTCGCGAGCGGGCGGTTGGTTCGCCTGATCGGACTCGGAGTACTGATCCTTTCAGCCGCAGTGCTCCTCGGATGGTCGCTGGGCAACGTTTATTTGACGAGCGTCATTCCGGGGCAGGTATCGATGAAGGCGAACACGGCGATCGGGCTAGCCCTCATTGCTGCGCCTTTGGCCCTTTTCGGACGACGCAACGGCGGACGGTGGAGAGAGCAGATAGCGGCCTGGTGCCCCTTGGTTGCAATGGCCCTTGGCGCGGTTTCATTGGGTGAATATTTGCTCGGCGCAAATTTCGGAATCGACGATCTGATCTTTCGCGACCCGGTGGCGGTGGTTGGGAATTTGAGCCCGAGTCGGATGGCTCCGCTGACAGCCGTGGACCTGGTTTTGCTGGGCAGCGCCATGTGGTTGGCGAGGCAAAATCGCTTGGTGCTTTTCGCCCAGGTACTGGCTGCCCTGGTCGTCGTTAGCGGCCTCTTTGGTTTGATCGGGTACGGTTACGGCGTTTCATCATTTTATCGACTCGGCCATTTCACGGCGATCGCGGTGAACACTTCGGCCGCATTCGTGGCCCTCGGCATCGGCGTCATGGCCGGGCAGACCGACTCCGGGATCATGGCGCCGTTTTCACAGCACGGGACGGCTGGCCGGATAATCCGGTGGTCGCTTTTGGCCGCAGCTCTATTGCCGGTAGCCCTTGGCTGCCTAAACCGACAGGCCCAACGGATGGCGTTCTATGACGCCAATTTCGGCGATGCGCTGATGGTGCTGGCCCTGTTCGCCGTGCTGGTGGCCGGAATCTGGTGGACCGGCATTCAATTGAAGCAGGTCCACCGAGAGGGCGAGCGCGCATCCGACAAGCAGCTGGCCGAATTGCGCGCCGCACTCGACGAGCACGCTATCGTCGCGATCACGGACCCGCAGGGCCGGATTATCTTCGTCAACGACAAGTTCTGCCGGATTTCGAAATATTCCCGGG
>CAZWMF010000359.1:0-4657 GCA_964634535.1 uncultured Opitutaceae bacterium
AAACAACTGGACGGATTTTTCCGCCGCACTCGCTACCTGGTGCTGGCCGACTTTCAGTCCTATGCCGACTGCCAGCGACTGGTCGACCAGGGCTACGCCGACAGCCGGCACTGGTCGCAGATGTCGGTGCTCAACGTGGCCCGCATGGGCAAGTTCTCGAGCGATCGGACGATTCGCGAGTACGCGCAGCAGATCTGGAGTCTGCCGCCGGTGGCGGTGCCATGAGGTGGGCCGCCCGATGGGCCGTCGCGGCCGGCTGCCTGGGCGCGTCCCTCGCGTGGGCGGCGCCGTTTCGGCCGGCGGTGGTCTACGATTTTGGCGGCAAGTTCGACCGTTCGTTCAATCAGTCGGCCAGCGAGGGCGCCCAGCGCTTCCGCCGGGAAACCGGCGTCGCCTATCGCGAATTTGAAATTCACAATCAGGCCGAGCGCGCGCTATTTCTGCGCCAACTGGCCGAGCACGGCTCGAGCATCATCGCGGCAATCGGCTTCGACCAGGCGTCGGCGCTCGCCGAGGTCGCCCGCCAGTTCCCGGCGGTCAAGTTCGTGATCGTGGACGGGGTGGTCGACCTGCCCAACGTGGAGTCGATCGTCTTTCGGGAGCAGGAGTCGTCCTACCTGTGCGGGATGGCGGCGGCGCTCGCGTCCAAGACGCGCAAGGTCGGTTTTGTCGGCGGCATGGATGTGCCGCTGATTCGCAAGTTCGCCACCGGGTACCGGGCGGGAGTCCACGCGATCGATCCGGCGATCGCGGTGTTCGAGAACATGGCGGGCACGACGCCCGACGCCTGGAAGGATCCGGCCCGCGGTTCCGAGCTGGCGCAGAGCCAGTTCGGCCGGGGCGCCGACGTCATCTTCCACGCCGCCGGCGGCACCGGCCTGGGCGTCATGCAAACCGCCCAGGACAACGGCTTCCTCAGCATCGGCTGCGACAGCAACCAGGACTACCTGCACCCCGGCAGCGTTCTCACCTCGGCGGTCAAGCACGTCGACGTGGCGGTCTACACCGCGTTCCAGGAGGCCCGCGAAGGCCGGTGGCAGCCCGGGCGGCGTTCGCTCGGGTTGGCGGAGAATGGCGTCGGTTATTCGCTCGACGAATACAATCGCGGGCGGCTGACCCCGGCCATCGTCGCCCGGTTGGAGGCCGCCAAGGCCGCCATCATCGCCGGACAGATCGTGGTGCCCGAGTATCGCCAACCCTGATCCGTCCCGTCGTGGCCGAATCCACTCCGCCTGCCCTCGAATTGCGCGGCGTCGACAAGTGGTTTGGCCCCGTGCATGCGAACCGCGGGGTCGATCTCACGGTGGCCCGCGGATCGATTCACGGCTTGATCGGCGAGAATGGCGCGGGCAAGTCGACCCTGATGAATCTGGTGTTCGGCTACCATCCGGCCGACGCCGGCGAAATCCGGGTGGACGGCCGGCGGGTCCGCTTGCGCCGCCCGCACGACGCGATCGCGGCCGGGATCGGCATGGTGCACCAGCACTTCATGCTGGTCGATACCTTCACCGCCCTGGAAAACGTCGTGCTGGGCGCCGAGGGCGGGCCGTGGCTCGCGCGCGATCTCGGGCGGGCCCGGTCCGAACTCGAGCGGCTGGGCCGCGATTACGGTTTGGCGGTGCCCCTGGACCGGCCGATCGAGGATTTGCCGGTCGGTCTGCAGCAGCGCGTGGAGATCCTGAAGGCGCTCTACCGGCGGGCGCAGATCCTGATTCTCGACGAACCGACCGCGGTGCTGACGCCGGCCGAGGCCGACCGGCTCTTCGAACTCCTGCGCACCTTGCGGGCCCAGGGCCGGACGGTGATCCTGGTCACCCACAAGTTGCGCGAAATTCTGGCGGTGACCGACCGGGTCACCGTGATGCGCCAGGGGGCGGTTGTGGCCGAGCGGGCCACGGCCGGGGCGACCGCCGCCGACCTGGCCGAGCAGATGGTCGGCCGGGCGGTGGTGTTGCGGGTGGAGAAAGGCCCCGCCGAACCCGGCCCGGTGCGCCTGCGCGTGCGCGACCTCGAGGTGCGCGACCGTTTCGGCGTCGCCCGCGTGCGCGGTCTAAGCTTCGACGTGCGCGCCGGCGAAATCGTGGGAATTGCCGGGGTGGCCGGCAACGGCCAGACCGAACTGCTGGAGGCGCTGGCCGGGCTGCGGCCGCCCCAGGCCGGTCGAATCGAATTGGACGGCCGGGTGGCCTTTCCGGCGGACGGACCGCGGGAACGGCGCGCGCAGGGTCTGGGGCACGTGCCGGAGGATCGGCGGCGCCTCGGCCTCGTGCTCGGGTTCTCGGCCGAGGACAACGCGATCCTGGGGTTCCATCGCCGGCCGGCCTATCGCCGGCGGGGCCTCTTTGACCGGCGCGCAATTCGGGCCGATTGCGAAAGGAAGATGGCGGCCTGGGATGTGCGGCCGGCCGATCCGTCCCGGCGAATCGGCGTGTTCTCCGGCGGCAACCAGCAGAAGCTTGTCCTCGCCCGGGAGGTCGACGCCGGTCCGCGGGTGCTGATCATCGGACAACCGACCCGCGGGGTGGACATCGGCGGCATCGAATTCATCCACCGCCGGCTGGTCGCGCTGCGCGACGCCGGAAAGGCGCTGCTCATCGTGTCGGTCGAACGCGACGAAATCCTCGGCCTGGCCGACCGGATTGTCGTGATGGCCGGCGGTGAGATCACCGGCGAATTGGCGTCCGGCGAGGCGACCGAGGAAAAATTGGGCCTCTTGATGGCGGGCATTCGGGCGGCGGCGCCGCCGTCGGCATGAGCGGCGCGCGCAAACCGGCCGACCTGCCCGCCTGGGCGGATTGGGCCGTGCTGCCGGTGGGCAACCTTCTGGCGGCCCTCCTCCTGTCGGGCGTCGCCATCCGCGTGCTTGGCGAAAACCCCGTGCAGGCCCTGCGGCTTCTCGTGGCCGGCGCCTTCGGGTCGGGTGAATACGTGGGCTACACCTTGTATTACGCGACCAATTATATCTTTACCGGGCTCGCCGTCGCGGTGGCCTACCAGGCCGGATTGTTCAACATCGGGGCCGAGGGCCAGGCCACGATCGGCGGACTGGCGGCCGGCATGGTCTGTCTCGCGGCCCGGTCGTGGCCGTTCGCAATTGTGCTGCCTTTCGCGGTGGCCGCGGCCGCGCTGGGCGGGGCCGCCTGGGCGCTGATCCCGGGCTGGCTCCAAGCCCGCCGCGGCAGCCACATCGTCATCACGACGATCATGTTCAATTTTCTCGCCTCGGCCGGCCTGACCTGGCTCCTGGTCAACGTGCTGATCGCGCCCGGTCAGCAATCGCCCGAATCGCGGGAATTCACGGCCAACACCTGGATGCCGTCGGCCGCGCTGCTGCCGGGTAATTTGGGCACGAGCCTGGGCACGAGCCCATTGAATCTGGCCTTCGTCCTCGCTTTGGCCGCCGCCGCCGCAGTCTGGCTCGGGCTCGCCCGCACGCCGGGCGGCTATGCGCTGCGGGTGGCCGGGGCCAATCCGGCGGCCGCCCGCTATGCGGGGATTTCGCCGGCGCGGGTCACGGTGGTGGCCATGCTCCTGTCGGGCGCGCTGGCCGGTGGACTGGGGCTCAACGAACTCATGGGCGGACAGCACCGGCTGGCCCTCGACTTCCCCGCGGGTGCGGGCTTTGTCGGCATCGCGGTCTGCCTGATGGGCCGGCGCCATCCGATCGGCATCGTGCTCGCGGCTGGGCTATTCGGCGCGCTCGCGCAGGGCGGTTCGGAATTATCCTTCGACATGCCGCATATCAATCGGGACATGGTCGTCGTGATCCAGGGGCTGGTGATCCTGTTTTGCGGAGCCTTGGAAAACCTCGGCCGGCGGCCGCTGGGCTGGCTCGTTGCGTCGGTGGGGTATTTGTGGGGAAAGCGATGGAAGCCTACACCCTGATCGTCTTGCTGCTCGCCGCCATGCTGCGCGTGGCCACGCCGCTCATCCTGGCGGCGATGGGCGGGCTATTCTCGGAACGCTCCGGCGTGATCGCGCTCGGATTGGAGGGTATGATGCTGGGCGCCGCCTTTGCCGCAGCCGCAGCCGCGGCGGTCAGCGGCTCGGCCTGGACCGGACTGGCCGCGGGCATCGCGGCCGGAGCGGCCTTGGCCCTCGTCCTCGCCTTCGCCTGCGTGACCCTGCGCGGCAACCAGGTGGTCGCGGGCATGGCGATCAATATTCTCGTCGCCGGCCTCGCGCCGGCCCTCGCGCTCGCCTGGTTCGACCAAGGCGGCCAAACTCCGCAACTGACCGCGCCGGCCCAGCGCTTCGTGAGCCTGGTCTGGCCGGGGGCCCGCGCCGCCCGCGCACATCCCTTTCCCGGACTCGTCTATGCCGAGGTCGTGAGCGGGCACACCCTGCCCGTGTACCTTGCCCTGCTCCTCGTGCCCGGCTGCGCCTGGGTGCTCGCCCGCACCCGCGGCGGGCTGCGTCTTCGGGCGGTGGGGGAGAGTCCGGAGGCCGCCGATACGGCGGGGATATCCGTCCCGGCATTTCGGTATTTGGGTGTTCTGATTTCCGGGGTGTTCTGCGGCGTCGCCGGCTCCTATCTGGCGCTGGCCGCCGGGGCCGGTTTTTTGCGCGACATGACGGCCGGCAAGGGCTACCTCGCGCTCGCCGCATTGATATTCGGCAAATGGCGGCCGTATCCGACGCTGGTGGCCTGCCTCCT
>CAZWMF010000360.1:0-4656 GCA_964634535.1 uncultured Opitutaceae bacterium
CTCGTCGTCGAGATCGAGAACCTGCATCTGTTCGGGCTCGTCGTCCGCGCGCCACCGGCACACCCGCCAGTCCAGTGTGGTCAGATCCGCCTGAAACTCCCGCAATGCGTCTTCCCGCAAGAACTGCGCCCGCTGCCGGTCTTCGGCCAATTTGATTTCCTGGGCGCCCAGCTCGTCGTGCGCGGCCTCCGCCTCGGCGCGAACCTGCGCCTGGGTGGCCTCGAGGCCGTCGATTTCGTGCTCGATGCCGACCAATTCGGCCCGGATCGCCTCGACCTGTGCCTGGGCCACCTTGAGGGTCTCTTCCAGGCGGCCGGCCTGTTCGGCCTGTTTCGCGGCATCGCGTTCGAGTTCGGCCGATTGCTCGGTCCACACCTCGATTTCGCCCCGCCGTTGGACCAAGAGTTCGACCAATTGCTGCCGCCGGCGCTCCATTTCGCCCAGCCCGCGGTCGAGGACCTCGACCTTTTGCCGGCGCTCGGCCAATTCCAATCGCGCCTGCGCGAGCGATTCGCGCTTCACATCGCGCTCGGTGCGGACCGCGCCGATTTCCGTATCGAGATTGCGCTGCCGGTCCCGGACCGCGGCAGCCGCGGCCTCCGCCGTGGCCAAGCCCTCCTGGGCCCGCGCCCAGCGCACCTGGGCCTCCTGGAAAGACTGCTCAAGGCCCGCCCGCTCCTGCTCCATGCGCGCCGCGCGCGCCGCGGCCTCGCCCTTCAACCGCTCGGCCGTCCGCTGTTCGGCCTGCACCGCCGCCGCCGTCTGGCTCGCCGTCAACTGGGCTTGCCGGCTTGCTTCGAGCGCCTGCTCGGCGGCCGCCAAGGCCGCGCCAATTCCGTCGACCTTCCCCTTCTGAATCTCGTGCTGCTTCTGTTCGGCCACCAGGGCCCGTCCGGTTTCGCGCAAGTCGATCTCGCGTTGCACCAGGCTCTGGGCGTGCTTTTTCGGGTTGGAATGGCCTCCGGCCACCACACCGCGGCGGTCCGCCAGTTCGCCCTTGCGGCTCGCGACCGCCAAAAAATTGAACTCCGGCCGGCTCTGCCAAAATTCCAAGAAGGCCCCAAAATCCTCGGCGACGTACGACGAGGCCAGCAGGGCCAGCGCCGGATGGTTGTCGTCGGCCCGTTCGAGCGCCTGGATCGCCGGCACGAGACCCGGCGGCAGTTCAGCCGCGCCGGCTTCCCCGCCCAGCCCGCCGACGCGCAGGACCACCGAACCAATCTGCCCGGTTTCGAGTTCGCCCAAGATGCGCCGCGCGGTGCCCACATCGGCCACGGCAATCGCCTCGACCGCCGAGCCGAGCAAGGCCTCGACCGCGCGGGCGAATTCGGGCTTCACATCGAGCCCGAGCATAATCGGCACCGCCTTCGAGCCGGCCAAGGCTGCGTCCAGCCGGCCCTGCATCACCGCCTTGGCGCCGTCGCCAAAACCCTCCCAGCGTTCCTGCAATTGCTGGAGCACGCGCAGCCGCGCCGTGCGCTGGGCCAGTTGCCGGTCGATATCCTGGAGCTGGCGCTGCGCCTCCCGGAATTCCCGGGTGAGATTCGCGAGCGTTGTCTGGGCCGCGGCGACTTCCTCGCCGGCGCGCGTCTTGTCGGCCAGCGCCGCTTCCGCGCGCGTGGTCGCGGCTGCCGCCGCTTCGGTCGCCACAGCTGATTCGCTCTGGGCCCGCGCCAGATCCGCCGCCATGGCGTCGCGCCGATGGAGGCTCGTCTTTTGGTCCACCTCGTAGCCCGAGCAGTCCGTGCGCAACCGGGCGACCGCGCTTTCCTGCTGGAGCAATTCGAAGCGGGCTTGCTGCAGGTCCTGGTCGAGCTTGGCCACCCGGCCGTCCACGATCGCCAATTCCCGGCTCCGCTGCTGGAAAACGTCGTCCGAACTGCCCAGGAGTCCGAGTTGCATCTGCTTGTCCTGGACCCCGGAGTCGACCTGGGCCGAGACCTCGCGCAGCTGCATCTCGAGTTCCGATAGGTTGTCGCGGGAGGCTGCCAGCCGTTCCTCCAAGCCGCTCCGGCGCACTTGGGCGAGCCGGGCTCCGTTTTCCGCCTGTTCCTTCTGGGAGCGCACATCGAAGACGCCCTGCTGCGCCTCTTGGACCCGTTGGTTGAGCCGGCTGCGTTCCGCCTTGCGGCTGTCGAGGGCGCTCTGGCGCTCCTCCAGCCGTCCCTTGCGCTCGGCCGCAGCCGCGCGCAGTTCGGTCACCCGCCGCTCGAGCGATTCGAGAATCCCGGCGAGTTCCGCGTGCTGCCGGGTGCTCGCCGCGAGGCTCAGGTAGCGCAATCGATGACTCAACCGTTTGTATCGCACGGCCTTAGCCGCCTGACGGCGCAGGCTGCCGATCTGCCGGCCCACTTCGCCAATGATGTCGGACACCCGGGCCAGATTCTGGTCGGTGAGCGCCAGCTTGCCCATGGCCTCGCGCCGCTGACTCTTGTATTTGGTGATGCCGGCTGCCTCTTCGAACACCGCCCGCCGCTCTTCGGGCTTCGACGATAGGATTTGGTCGATCTGGCCCTGGGCCATGATCGAATAGCTCGTCCGGCCCACTCCGGTGTCCATGAATAGCTTCTGGACGTCCTTCAGGCGGCAGGGCTGGCCATTGAAGAAATACTCTCCCGCCCCGTCCCGGTGGACGCGGCGCATGATCTCGATTTCGTGAAATTCGCTGCCGAGCTGCTTTTCGCAGTCGGTGAGCAGGAGCGAAACTTCGCAGATCTGGGCGGGCTTGCGGGTATCCACGCCCTCGAAAATCACGTCCTGCATCCGGCCGCCGCGCAAGGCCTTGGCGCTCTGCTCGCCCAAGACCCAGCGGATCGCGTCGGCAATGTTCGACTTGCCGCACCCGTTGGGACCCACGACCGCCGTCACACCCGGTTCAAAGCCTAAGGTGGTGGGATCGGCAAAGGATTTGAATCCGTGCAGGGTGAGCGCCTTGAGATACATGCGAAGGGGAAACTGTGAAGGGCGCGCGGAGGCACGCGCAAATGCAAAGTGCAGCCCTTCGGGGTCCCCGAGAATTAGTTTGCCGCGGTCCGGCCCCCGCGCCACGCATTAGAAACCCCGAATGACGAACACGGTGCGCCTCGGACTCGCCGGCTTGGGCGGCATTGGCCAGCACCACGCTGCCGATATTTTAGCCGGCCGCGTGCCCCGTCTGGAATTGGCCGCCGTCGCCGATATCGATCCGGAAAAGTGCGCCCGGTATCCCGACAAGCCTGCTTACGCCTCCGCTGAGGAGATGGTCGCCTCGGGCAAGATCGATGCGCTCCTCATCGCTACCCCCCATCGCCACCACCCCGCGCTGGGCCTGGCCGCGATTGCGGCCGGCCTCCATGTGATGATCGAAAAGCCGCTCGCCGCGGACAAGGCGAGTGCCGAGCGCCTGCTCGCAGCGCCGCGGCGTCCCGGGCAGATCGTGGCCGCGATGTTCAACCAACGAACGGACAATCATTTCATCAGCATCCGCGAACTGGTCCACCGGAATGAATTGGGGACCATCCAACGGATCCATTGGACAGCGACCCACTGGTTCCGGACCGACGTATATTATGCCTCGGGCCGCTGGCGGGCGACCTGGGCGGGCGAAGGCGGCGGGCTCCTTCTGAACCAGTGCGCCCACAATCTCGACCTGTTTCAGTGGATTTTCGGCATGCCGGTTCGGGTGCGCGCGTTCTGCGGCTTCGGCCGGTATCACCCGATCGAGGTGGAGGACGATGTGACGGCCTACCTGGAATTCGCGCAGGGGGCGACCGCGGTGTTCACCGCCTCGACCGGCGAATCGCCGGGAACGAACCGCCTGGAGGTCGCCGCGGAACAGGGCCGGCTGGTTTACGAGAGCGATCGGATCGTCTTCACGCGCAACCGGGAGCCGGCGAGCGTGTTTGCCCGGAACTCGCCGGAAGCGTTTGCCCGGCCGACGGCCGAAGATTATGAGATCGAGGCCGATGGCCATGGCGGGCAGCACACGGCCATGCTGAGGAATTTTACCGAGGCGATACTCGATGGGGCGCCCCTCATCGCCCCGGCGGACGAGGGCTTGAATTCGCTGGAACTGGCGAACGCGATGCTGCTGTCGGCTTGGTCGGGGAAGACGGTTAAGCTGCCGCTCGACGGGAATCGTTATGCCGAAGAGCTCGACCGAAGAGCCGCCGCGTCCGGTGTGCGGAAACGGGAGGCAGTTGAGCGAACCGCCGTTCGATAATCCTCCCCCGTCTTGGGGTTTCTGGTCTCCCTCGTACTTTCCCTCAGTTTGGCCCGTTCGAAAACCGGTCGGTTGCAAAACCCGGATCACGAAGCCTGCCCCCCATTACTTAGGCCCCACTCGTCAAGCGCAGTCTAATCGAGTTCGTTCAATCAGGCCCCTCCGCTTCTCGGTCAAATTCGGTCTCATGAATCGCAATCCAATCGGACAAACGTAATCCACAACCTGGACAATGTTTTATTGCGATCTGCGCTTTCAGCAACGAAGAAATCGGGAGGCCTTCCTGATCAGCAATTATCGGCAAACGCCGTTTGCCTGATTCCAAATCTACTCCAGTCAAATATAAAAAGTCTCGCTCGGAAAAGGCGGCCCCACGAATAGCGAAATATCGCCTGCCGCCCGCTAAAACAGGCACGATTGACATCCCTCTTTCCTTCCGCTTCTCGACCATTCGC
>CAZWMF010000361.1:0-1189 GCA_964634535.1 uncultured Opitutaceae bacterium
GGTTCGGCCCGAGCCATGGCATTGTCCTTATTTCCCAAGCACAAGAAGGCCGTTCTCGCGCGCTGTCAGGAAGACCACGCGACGAAAATGCGGCACCGGTACGCGCCGTGGTACCACGTGTTGGACGCGCCGGACGGCGCGGCCATCCGTCTCGATGGCAAGGACATGATCATGTTGTCGAGCAACGATTACCTGGGGCTGGCCTTCCACCCCAAGGTGATCGAGGCGGCGCGGGCGGCGACCCTCAAGTGGGGCACCAGCACCAATGGCGCCCGCTGCTCGAACGGATCGCGGGTGTTTCACCGCGAACTCGAGGAGAAGCTGGCCGCGTTTCTCGGCCGCGAAGCCTGCCACGTCCATGCCGCCGGCTACCTGTCGTGCATGTCGGCCGTGGCGTCGTTCGCCCAAAAGGGGGATGTGGTCTTTGCCGACAAGAATATCCATTCCTGCCTCTGGGATGGCATCCGCCTGTCGACGGCGACGGTCGAGCGCTTCTCGCACAACAACCCCGGCGATTTGCGCGAGGTCATCGCGGCGACGAAACCGGGGGAATTCCGCCTGCTGGTCCTCGAGGGCATTTACTCGATGGAGGGGCACATCGCGCGGCTGCCGGAATTGGTCGACGTCGCCGACGAGAACGGCTGCTTCACCGTGGTCGACGACGCCCACGGCTTTGGCGTCCTGGGACGTCAGGGGCGGGGCACGGTGGACCATTTCGGACTGAACGATCGAGTCGAAGTCGTTTGCGGCAGCCTGTCGAAGTCGCTCGGGAGTACAGGCGGATTCGTCGCCGGCTCGAGCGCCGTGATCGAATTCCTGCGAACGCATTCGAAGCAGACGATTTTCAGCGCGGCGCTGAGTCCGGCCCAGGCGGCGGCCGCCCAGGAGGCGCTCGTCATCATGCAGACCGAGCCCGAGCACCTGGACCGGCTCTGGGCCAACACTCGCAAATACCGCTCCATACTGAAGGGATTGGGCCTTAATACGTGGGAAAGCGAATCGCCGGGCCTGCCGATCGTCCTCGGCTCGAAGGAGCGCGTCTATCAATTTTGGCGGGCTTTGATGGACAAGGGCATTTTCACGGTCATGTCGATTTCGCCCGCCGTGCCGGCGGGCAAGGACCTGATCCGAACCGCTATTTCCGCCACGCACACCGACGCCCAGATCGACCGGATCGGCGAGGCGATGG
>CAZWMF010000361.1:1199-4640 GCA_964634535.1 uncultured Opitutaceae bacterium
AAGCTCTGACGGGCGCCGGTCGCTAGACCGAATCCGGTGGCGAGGGCGGCGCGAGCCTGGCCAGTACGGCGCGGGCGGCGTCGGCCCAGGTCGGCATGCGTCGCCGGACGGCTTCATCGGCCAGGCGCGCGCGCCAGCCGGGCTCGAAAAGAAGCGAACGCAATGCCCGGTTGAGGGCCGGCCCGTCGCCGGGAGGCGTCAGCACACAACCACCTGCGGCGGCGTGCTCGCGGATGGCGGGCAAGTCCGAGCACACGCACGGGACGCCCTGCCAAAGCGATTCGAGAACCGGCAGACCGCAGCCTTCGGCCAGGCTCGGGAATATCGTGGCGTGGGCCCGGCGGTAGAGCGCGGCAAGGGCAGCATCCGAGAGGGACTGCCAGTAGTGCAGGCCGGGATATCGCCGGATGAGCCGCGCCACCCGCTGCGCAATCGGCTTGCCGAAAAACGGGTTGACCCGACCGACCAGATGGAGCTCGAAATCGGCCCCTTCATCCCAGAGCGATTCACAAACATCGAGCAATAGGGTTTGGTTCTTCCGCGGTTCCAGGATGCCCACCGCGACGAAGACCGGCACGGACCGCGCCGGTATGGAGGCTCCCGGTTCCGAAGAATCGGGCCGGGGCGTCGCCCCTTGCGCTAAGGTGTCCGCAACCGTACCCGACGATCCGGGGGGAACGATCGCGGTCTGCGCACCACCGGTCGGCACCGGCCGGTCCCCTCCCCGAAAATCCGCCCCCAATTCGATGACATCGAGCGGCGCAACCGCGATCCGACCCTGCCAGCGCCAGAAGCCCGCCAATTCCTCCCGACTGGCCGCGGAGACGGCGAACACGTGGTCGAGCTGGGCGAGGTGCGTGAGATAGGCCGCATGCCGCGCCACGCTGTTGGGCCAGGTGGTGTCCGGGCGCTTCAAGGGGATGGCGTCGTGAAAAATCGCGGCGATGCGGCACGGTCGGCGGGCGACGAAGTCGGCAAAGCCGGGCCGTTCGACCGGGGCGAAAACCTCGGCCGTGAGATACCAGTCCGCCGGTCCGGGGCGGGCCCGACCGCGCCGGATATCGCTCCAGGTGCAGGCGGTCGCGTGGGCGCCCAGTTCCTCGCGGAGCCGAGTCGAAACCCGTCCGATGCCGGACGGATGGCCGGCCGGGCCCGTCTTGGTGGCGTCGATCCAGATCACGGCGTTGCGGCCAGCGCGATGACCCGGTCGAACTCGTGGCGGAGGCGGGCGGCGTTGCGGTGGGCGTCGAAATTCTCTTCGACCCAGGCCCGGGCGCCCGCCCGCAGCGTCTCGGCCAGCGCGTCGTCTTGCCCCAGGCGGCGCAAGGCCTTCACCCAGGCGGCTGGTTCGTCAGGCGGGGCGACCAGGCCGGTAAGACCGTCGGCCACCGCTTCGGTGGTGCCGGCGACCGGCGAAGTGACTACGATGACCCCCGCCGCCATGGCCTCGGGAATCACGTTGGGCAGGCCATCCCGGTCGCCGCTCGGAGCGATGACCCCGGTATGCAGGAGGACGTCGGCCGCGGCCAGTTCGTTCCATACCTCGTGCTGGCGCAAGGCGCCGGTGAAGGTGACCTGGGCGGCGATACCCAGGTGGCCGGCCAGCCTCTCCAGTTCGGCGCGCAGAGGCCCCTCGCCGACGATCCGGGCGACGTAGGCGATGCCGGAGGACTGGAGCGCCGCATAGATGCGCAATTGCCGGTCCAGGCCCTTCTTCTCGACCAGGCGCGCCACGCTCAGGAGCCGCAGGGGCAAGCGCGAACTGCGCAGCGGTTTGAGCGGCGGCAGCCGGTCGAGCCCACGGCGGATGCAGACGATCCGCTCGGCGGCCACGCCGCGCTCGACCAGGGCGCGACGCGCCATTTCCGTCGAGGTATGCACGAAGGCGGCCGCGGCCAGCTTTTCGCCGAGCCACCAATCGCCGCCGTGTTCGAAGATATCGTAGGCGTGGGCGCCCGCGCTAAACCGGTGTCCGTCCATCCGTCCCAAGAGCCAGGCGGCGGTCGCCGGACCGCCCGACCAGGGAGCGTGGATCCAGGCGGGACGATCCCGCCGGAACGCGCGGGCGAACACGGCGGCGAAGGCCGCGCCCAAGAGATTTTCCCAAAAATTGATCCAGGACGGCGGACGGCGGCGCGCCAGATCGCGACACCAGGCCCGCCCCACGTCGGGACGGCGCCAAACCTCGAGCGGGACGGCCCAGAGCAATTCGACCAGACGCCACTTGGGAAATCGGATGACCGGCAATCCGCGGAAGGACGCCTTGCCGCCCCACATCGAATACAGGCGCAAGGGGACGCCCGCCGCGCGCAGGGCGATGATTTCGCGCTGGAGGAAGCTCTCCGTCTCCTTCGGAAACGTCGTGAAGATATAGGCGATCGGCCGCGGCGCGGCGGCGGGATCGAATGGGACAATTGCCGGCGCGGGGACCATCGCCGCGGCCAGTTAGCGCGCCGGACCCCAACGGCGGCTGAAGGGGTAGTAGATGAAAAGCGGCCGGCCAATGACGGCGTCGGCCGGAACCAGTCCCCAGTATCGGCCGTCCTCGCTGTTCGAGGAATTGTCGCCCAAGGCGAAATAGAAACCGGCCGGGACTCGGATCGGCTTGCCGTCGGGCATGAACGTCGAGCGCAGGGCGCTGCCATCGGGCGGCTGATACACCGGCCCGACCGTCGTGTAGCCCGTGTACGGCGCGATCCGCCGGGCGTTCGAATCGAAGGCGTCGGCTCCCTGGATCGGCCGGCCGTTGCGGAAGAGCCCGGGCGGCCGAATTTCGATCGTGTCGCCCGGCGTGCCGACCAGACGTTTGATATAGTAGTCCGACTTGCCGATGCCGGCGATCTCATCGGTGCGGAAGACAAAGCCCTGGCCGACCCGCGGCCGCATGAAATGCGTGCTGAAGCGATCGACGAAAAGCTGGTCGCCGGTCAAGAGATCGAAACGGATGATGGGCTGGCCGGCGGCCACCGTCCGCCCCAGGGGAACGCGGTAGCCTTGGGCGAAGGCCGGGCTGTCGCCGGTCGTGTCGAACGCAAATTCATCGCGCACGATGCGCCCGGACTGCTCGGCGTTGCGTTCGGCCGCCTCGATCGCCGGACGGCCGCCCATCGTCGCCGTGAACACCTCGTCGACCCCGCTGAAATCGTAGGGCACGCTGACCTTGGCCGGATGGCCGTCCACGTAAAAGGTGTACACCTTGACGTCGGTCGGAAAGATGAGCCACTTGCGGCCCCGCGCCTTCGTGTAGGCGAGCGTATTGGCATTGACGAATAATGCGGACACTTCGCCGTCCACCGGGGCGATCACCTCGTGGCGGGTGGCGCCGAGCGCGGCAAAACGCACGACCCGCGCCACCGGGCCGGGCGCGGCGCCGCCCGGCGGAAAATTCTCGCTGGTCATCCCGTAGTAGGTGGGCCACATCGAGTTCGTGGGGATCTTGAA
>CAZWMF010000362.1:0-4639 GCA_964634535.1 uncultured Opitutaceae bacterium
CATGCGGAGGCGGCGGGCGCGCCCGGCGAGGGTGTTAACCGGCATTCATCGCTAGATCCGGCGAATCCGACACGGGCGGCCCGGCGCAAACCCCCTCGGCCTTCCGGCGCGGTGCTTCCCGCACAGCGCGACCGGCTTCGGGGGTTTTCGCTCGCGGATCGGGGGCCATCTTCACCGGTTTTGCGATGGATGCGGACTTCAACCGGGGCGGCGGGCGAGAAAGATCCGGCTGCGATGCAGGTGGGCCGAGTTGCGAAAGTGCGGGTGGGCCGGTTCGCACCAGCAGCAGTCGCCGCTGGAGACGATTTCCAAACCGGCCCCGATCAGCATGGCCTCGGCCTCGGCCCGGGAATAAAATCGGTAGAAATAGCGGTGGCGGTAAAGCCAGCCGGCTCCGTCGAGCGGCTCCATGTCCTGGCCGGCGATGCCGTCGTCCCGGTCGGGGACATTGGCCAGGAGCAATCCGCCGGGGACCAGGAGGCGCCGCAGTTCGGCCAGCGCCGGCCCGGGCGTGGGCAGCGTTTCCACGGCGTCGCTCACCAGGATAAAGGCGAAGCGCGCGGTCGGCAGCGGAATGGCGGCCAGGCCGCATTCGACGATCGTGGCGCGCCGCGCCAGGCCGGGCGGGATCTTGGCCAAGGCGGCGGGCGACGAATCGCAGAGGGTGACCGGCCGGTCGAGCCGGAGCAGGAGCGATAAATTGCGGCCTTCGCCGCCGGCCGCGTCGAGCACGTCCCCGGGCGGCAGGCTGCGGGCAACCGGCAGATACCGCGGAAGAAACGCGACCGGCTTGCTGCCCCAGATCAGATCGGCCGTCGACGCGTAGAGCGTGTCCCAGGCGGATCGGTTGTCCTCGTCGAGCGAGGGATCGAGGGAGGCGGGCATTTTCGGCGCGGGTGATCTCGTCGGACTGCGGCCGCTTTGGCAAAACCTATTTGGCCGCTCCGGGCCGAAGCCGGCATCGCACCAGGCTCACGCCCGGGGCGGCGGCGACGATTTCGATCGGGGCCCCGGCCGGCGCAAGGCCGGCCAGTTCGGCCGGGGGCAGCGAGCCGGCGTTGAGCCAGATTTCGGATCGCCAGCCGCGCCGCGCCGCGGCGGTCAAAATCTGGGCGTGCGCCCCGGTGCGGCCGCCCAGGGCGAATGCCGAAGCGGGTGGCATGGCCCGGTAATGGTGGGCGGGCCGGTCCGGCGCGTACAAGGTCGTCTCGTCCCCCCACGGCGGGTCGCCGTAGATCAGATCCGGTTCGGGCAGATCGGCGGGCCAGCTGTCGAACAGGTCGCTTTCGATCCAGCGCACGGTCGAGCCGAGGTCGGCCGCGTTCGCGGCCGCCACGGCCAGGGCGTCCGGATCCAAATCCAGCCCGACGATCCGCGTTCCGGGCCGGGCCTGTTCGATGGCGAGCGCCAGCGCACCGCCCCCGGCGCCCACTTCGGCGAGCAGGGGTTCGCGGCCGGTTTCCCCGCGCCACGCGGCCAGCCGGTGGAGCACGGCCTCCACCAAATGCGTCAATTCAGGGTCCGTGACATAGGCGCGCTTGTCGCTTCGCAGGCGGAGTCCGCGAAAGTCGACGCGACCGACGATGTGGGCGATCGGCTCGCCCGCGAGCCGGCGCTTGATCCACCGCTTGCAGCGATCCTCGTCGGCGCCGCCGGCCGCCTCGAGCGCCGCCAGATCGGCTCGGGCGATATCCGGCGGCGAGCCCCCGATTTCCGCCGAGATCCGGTGCAACGCGCGGGCCGCCGGACCCGCGTCCGAAAGATGGCCGGGTGGGCTCACCGAAGCAGGTACTCGCGAAAATTGCCGCGCAGGCAGTGCTGGGAACTCATCGCCGAACCGTAGCCGCCGGCGTTCAGAAAGGCGAGAATATCGCCCTCCCGCGGAACGGACAGCGGGCCGGGCGCGGCCAGCAGGTCGAGCGCCTCGTTGATGTTGCCCGCGATCGTCGCGCGGCGCCGCGGTCCGGCGCGCCGCCGGCACGGCACCGGCTGGAGTGGCAACCGATAAAAGGCGGGGCCCGGATGAAGATTGAATCCCCCGTTTACGCCGACGAAGAGTTCGCGCCGTTTGCGCTCCACCATGGTGACTTGCAAGAGCAGGACGCCCGCGTCCTTCACCAGATAATCGCCGGGTTCGGTCCAAATTTCAAACGGGGCGCCGCGAAAATGGCGGGCCACCAGGCGGCTCCAGGCCGCCAGATCGAGCGGGCGATCCCCGGGCGCCAGCGGGACGCCGAGGCCACCGCCCAGGTTCACGTAGCGCAGGCCGGGCACCTGGGCGATGAATTCGCGGGCGGCGTCGAATACCCGATTGAGCGCCGGCAGCTGGTCAGTGAGAAAACCGCAGCCGGTGTGGAAATGAAGGCCGGTCACCGCCAGACGGCTGCGGGCGGCGGTGGCGAGGGCTTCGGCAAACTGCTCTCGATAGATTCCGAACTTGGTGGTGGTCGACCCGGAATAGCGTACGAGCCGGTTGCGGCGATAGCCCAAGCCAACCCCGGGATTGATGCGCAGGCCCACCTGCCGCGTGCCGCCCAGGCGGGCGATCCGCCGCAGACTGGCGAGGGAGTCGCAGTTGACCTGGATGCCGGGATGGCGTCCGATGCAGCGGGCGTCGTCGTCCGAGAGTGCCGTGCCCGTGTACGAAATGTCCGCCTCGGCAAAACCATGCTTTCGGGCCAGTTCCAGTTCCCGCGGCGAACAAACGTCGACGCCGCACCGGCCTCGCGTCCGCAGCAGGCTGAGCACGGGACCGAAGCGATTGGCCTTAATCGCGTAAAAGACCCGCGCATCGACGCCCGCCGATACTAACGCCCCGCGCAGGCGGGCGAGGTTGGCTAGAATCCGGGGAGCGTGGTAGGCGAAGAGCGGAGTTCCCCCCGTTTCGGCCAAGCGCCCAAGATCATGCCGGCCGAGTTGCAGCCGGTTGCCGCGGTAGCGCAGATCGTCGCGGCGCCACCATTCCACGGACCGTTACTTGGCTTCGATCGCCGGGATGGCTCGCTTGTCGGAGGCCAGCACGATGATCAAGCCGATGATCGGCGTAAAGATGAAGGCTGCGGCGAAATAACCCCAAAAACCGAATTTGCGATCTTTGCCGAGGTAGCCGATGAGCGCGCTAAGGGCGATGTAGCTGAGAATATAGAGCATGGTCGTTAATGGCTGAGGATGACGTTCGGCCGATCAGATTTCAATGACCTGCGCGACTTTTTGGTTGAGCGAGGATGTGAATTTTCCGGCGTGCGCCTTGCCTTCGGCGAAGCGCTCGGCGAACAACTGCTTGGCCCCGGCCGGGTCGAAATTGAGGTAGGTCCCGCCGGATTCAAAATGCTGGATGAACGTGCGGCCAACGGCGAAGGTCGCCGCGCCCGCCAGGAGGGGCAGGGTGGCCGGGAGGAGGAACGGCCCGAGTATCGGCACGGCCGCCACCAAGCCGCCCAGTCCGCCAAAGGCCAGGGCCGGCGAGGCGATGCCGCCGATGAGCGACAGCAGCGCCGCACGGGCGCTGTTCTCGGAAAACGGCACACCGTAAACCTTGGAGACATCAGCCAGCATCTTCAGCTGGATACCGGTCAAGCCCGCGGCGACGAAAAGCGGTACGGGCACGAAGCCCACGCCCATCGACCACGGCACATATTTGTCGACCACGGTCTCCGCGGCGGCGCGGTGCGTCGAAACGGCGGACGTCGGCGCTTCGAGAGTGGCAACTTCGCTCATGACGTCGGGCCTCCCGGAGCGGGCACCGCGGGCGCGGGGCGCTTGTACGAGGCGAAAACGATGATCAGACCGATCAGCGGCGTGAACAAAACGGCGCTGAAAAAATGGCCCCAAAATCCAAATTTGTGATCTTTGCCGAGGTAGCCGATCAGGGCGGCGATACCGAGATAAATAAGCAGGCCGGGTATGGGAATCATGGCGGTGACGAGTGGTGGGCCTAACCTGACGATAGATCGTCTACTGACAAGCATAAAGAAAACTTCCGCGCGAGGGATTTTCTCGCCGCCGACTCGGGCCCAACTACCATCCGCCGCGCTGCCCCATGCCGACCCCTGCCGAGATTCCGGTGGCTCGAACCCAGCTGCGTCTGCCGATCTACGGGCGTTTGCTGCTGGTCTCGCTGGTTGCCCTGTTTGTGCTGCCGTCCTTGCTCGACAGCGCAGGCCTGGGTGAGGTGGCCGCCTCCGTCCTGTTCACCGCGGTGATGTTCTCGGCGTTGCTGGCCGTCCACGGCGAGCGTCAGGGGATGATCGTTGGACTGATCGTGCTCACGCCGCCGCTGCTCTTCCTCTGGCTGAGGCATTTTCGGGTGGTGGGCGGTGGCGGCCTACTTGAGGTTATTAACTTATTGTATCTCATCATCTTGGTTGCCTTTGCCACCTGGCGATTGATCCGGTTCGTCCTGCAGGCGAGCCATGTCGATGCGGAGGTTCTCGCCGCCGGAGTTTCAACCTACCTCTTGCTGGGGTTGTTGTGGTCCTTCTTCTTTTTGGTGGTCGACGTTCTGCACCCGGGCTCGTTCCGCTTGGAACCGCTGTCAGCGAGCCGGCGGCTGGACGAATCGGCCTCGTTCTACTTCAGCCTGTGCACGCTGACGACGGCTGGGTACGGCGACATCACGCCGCTTTCGCGCGAGGCACGC
>CAZWMF010000363.1:0-4620 GCA_964634535.1 uncultured Opitutaceae bacterium
AGCTGTGGAATCCGGCGACGTGCGAGGCGTCTTCACGCTGGGTGTAGATCAGCATGATGTTGTTGAAGCTGTAGCAGATCTCCTTGATCTTGGCATCCAATTCCCGCTGCTCGCGCGTGCGCGCCCGTTGAGCGGTGACGATGCTGCCGCTAGCAGCGTCCTGAATCAGATCGCCCGGTAACGTGAGAATGCGCACGAGCGCTCCGTGCTCCTGGTAAGTTTGGAGATACATGGCCGACAATTGCTGGGTGAGCTTGAGGGCGTCGTCCGCCGCCTGCTGCGTGGCGGCGAGATTCTGCCGGATGTGTTCGACCTCGACCCGGGCGGCGGCGACCTGCCGGCCGCTCGCGCTGCCGGCCTTCTGCTGCGCGGCCAAGTCGGCGATGGCCGGTGCCAGCTTCTGCGCGGTCGCCGACGAAATGCGGTCGATCTGCTCGTTTTCCTGCTGGCTCAACTCCTCCGAACTCTTGGCCACGGGCATCTTGGGGGCGACGCGTTGGGCGATCGCGTCGGCCAATGCGTTCATCCGGTCGCCGTTGAGCCGGGCGATTTCCTCGTCGGAGCTGAACAGGGCGTTGTTGTTGTGGCGAACGGCGTCGCGCAGGATTTGGACGGTGGCCTGGAGCTCGTGCCGGTTGTCGTCCGATTGGGAACGCAGGGCATCGTTTTGCTCCTGCAGGGCCAGGAGCGTCGCCTGCTGATGCTGCAGAGCGTGATTGAACAGAAGCGCGGCGGCGCCGACGACCAGGACGACCGTCACGATCACCGTAAGAATGTTTTCCGAGAGTTTGCGCCACATGGTGGGAGTTTTGGGTTCGAGGATGGGTTGGGAGGGGCCCAGGTTCCGGCCGGGGCCCGGCTAACATTCGACCGTGGTCGGTCCTCGCAGGTTCCGAGGATCGGACGACTCGCCGCGAATCGCGGAACTAGTCTGATACCAACGGCGCCGGGCGGCCGGGGGGGTCGTTGGACGCGGCGGCCTCCGCGGTTTGGACGGCGGCGGAGATCGGCTGGTCGGACAAAGTCAGGAGCAGCGTACCGCCCGTCGGCGCGTCCGGAGCGGCAAAGACAAATTCCAAAGCGGGCGTGTCCGGCGTAAAACAGGAGCCGAATACGGTTCCGGAGACCTGCGCGAGCAGGCTGCCGTTCGCCGACGGCGCGCGCTTCTCGTATACGTAGGCGGTGATCGCCACGGGCGAGGCAATCCGAAAATAGACCGGAGCGCCCGTGCGAACCGCCACGTCCTGCGCCGGACTCGCCGGTCCGTTCAGCCGGTCCACCGGCGCGGTCGCGGAGCGGCCGATCGGGATTTGATAGGTGACCGGAAAATGCACGAGCGCGGCCGGCGGGTTCGTTTCGACGCAACCGCCAACGAGGACGCTCAGCCCGACGAGGCCCCAGCCCCGCACGGAGCCCAGGACTCGGCAAAATCGCCGGGAGAGAGGAATCGGCGCGTCGGACATGGCACCCGCTTAGAACCCCGCCCGCGCCGGGCGGTTCCGGATCGGGGGGTGGAAAACGGCCGCAACCATCAATGCGGTTTGTTGTCCGACGAGGAAGAACCGCTGCTGCTCGGCGGCGGGGCCGACCGCGTCTGCGTCGGCGCGGGATGGCTCGAAGCCGGATGGGCCGCGGCCGGCGGCCGGCCCGCGCTCGAGGCCTTGGCCCCATAGCTGGACGCGCTGGAGGCGGGCGGGAAGTTCGTCCTGAATCCCGAATTGCCAGAGCGCGTCATTTGCCCCTGCTGCGCGGCGAATGGAGCCGAAGCCCGGACCCGTTGGACGTCGGTCACGCGGGCCTGACGATGGTCGGTCATCTCCTGCGTCCACACCCCGCGGGCCGCCACCGGTTCAATCGCATGATGGGTCAATTCGCCCAGCCGTCCGCGGCCGATGCCGTCGTCGGCCAGGCGGCCGCCCTCCAGACGGTAACCATTGCGCACCCGGGAGCGGCCGAAGTAGTCGCCCACGCGGTCGCGCTCGGCAAAATAGCCGCGGTAGTCATGGTCGAAAAGGTGCCCGTATGGCAAAAAGACGAACGCGTCGATGCCCAGGCCAAAATCGATGTCGCCGCACAGGTGGCCATTGAAAAAGAGGCCCAGGCCCGCGACAAAGCGGACGCCCGGCGGCAAGGGGGCCCAGCCGCAGACCTCGTCCGCCTCGTCCTGGCGCCAGCACACCCAGGCCGGCCCCCAGACATTGTCCGGCACCCACACCCAGCCATAGCCCGGATAGTCCATCCAGCGGCCATAATGGAACGTGCAGTCGCCCCAGGGATAGTCGGACTGCCAGAACCAACCATCATCGGTAAACACCCAGCGCCCGGCGTCCGCATACGGGCGCCAGCCATAGGTGTTGCGGGCGACGGCCGGGCTCCAGCACCAGCCGTAGCTGGGGATCTGCACCCAATCGCCATATGGATAAAGCTGCTCCCAGAAATAACTGAAGGTGGCCGGCGTGCCCGAGTCGTCCGGCGCAGGCGGCGGCGGCACGACGGACGCGTCCGCTGCGTCCGGGATATCGCCCGCCGGGGCGGGCGGAGCCGCCGATGGCTCGCTCGTGTCCTGGGCGGACGAGGGCGGGATCTCGCCCGCCGCTCCGGTGCCGCTTTGCACCAAGGCCTGGATGACGTTCTGGGAGACGCCGTCCTGGGTGAGCGTGATGATCTGGTCGGCGGTCAGGTGGTAGGGAATCGACGCACTCTTGATCTGGGCGAGTATGACGTCCTCGCTCACTCCGGATCGCGTCATCCGCACGACATCCTGGACGCCCGGGGGAAAATCGGCCGCGACGGGAGCGCCGGCCCCAGGGTCCGATTGCGCCTGCGCCGGCGCGCCCATAGCCAGAATCAAGATCGCCAGCGGGACGGCCTGCCGCCAAAGGGGGGAAATCATAAGAGCTGTGGAAACCAAGCTGACCTCGTTCCTGAGACTTGCAAGCCGGCCCACGGTTCCGGCCGACCCATAAGAATCGGCGCCGGAGCGAATAAGCCAAGTTATCCGGCCGGCGCCCAACCTTCAGTCAACCGTCAGTACCGCCGGCGCGCTGGTCGCCGACACGGGGATCGCATCGGGCGCCAGGGCGCCGGCCGCGACGTCGAAGCCATCCAAGGTCGCCGTGACGGTCGCCGCGTAGGCCCCCGCCTCGGCGGCCCCCGCGTGGGCGATCCGTAACGCGGCCGTGGCCGCACCGACGACGACCGCGCCGTCGGCCCGCCGACCGTCGCGCACGGCGACGCCATTGCAGATCCAGCGCACCTGGGGCGGGGTGCCGCGCAAGCCGCTCGCCCCGGCCACCCGAACCGCGAAACCGACATCGCTTCCGGCGGCCACGGTCGCGGCGCGGGGTTGGTCGAGGATCGCCAAGGCGTTGTAGACGGTCACCGCCGCAACCGCGGTGCGACCCAGGAACTGGACATCGGCCGCGTCGTAGATCTCCAAGCCGGGCCCGCCCGCCAAGCGCACGCCATCGAAGCGCACCCGCTCGACCAGGCCGTCGGCCAGCGGCAGGCCCCAGATGATGCTCGCGCCCCCCACGTCGGAGGCCGTCACGTTCTCGATCGCAATATCCGACCAGGACGGCCGCGCCGGTCCGGTGAGCGGATTGGGCGGCCGGGCGTTCCAGGCCGCCACGGTCTGCGGCGTGGTCCGCGCGCCCGGATTGCCCACCCGATTGTAATAGCTGTAGATGACCAGCGGATACCGCACCGCCGCCATCCGCAGGTCGGCATAGCGCACCCGGCGCACCGGCCCCCCCTCGGTGGCGTCGGCCTTGAGCCGCAATCCGGTCGCGCTGCCGCGAAACGTGCACTGCTTGACCGTCAGCCCGTCGAGGCCCCGGGTGCTTTGCCCGCCGACCGACACGCCGTGACCCGCGCCGAAGCCGCAATCGGCCACCATCAGGTCGGCGCAGAACGCGGCCCCGGCCTTGACCGCAATCAGATCGTCGCCGCAGGCGATCCGGCAGTTCTGGATGAGCTGATGTTGCCCGGAAACATCGAGGCCGTCGGTGTTCGGCGACGCGGGGTCAGCCGACACGGTGACGTGAAACACCGTCACCTGGTCGCTCGATCCGATCGCGGCGTGAAACATCGGCGAATCGACGAGCGTCAGGCCGCTCAGCAGGACGGCCTGGCATCCGGTGAGGTGAATCAGGTAGGGCCGGTGCGGCATCGCCCGATCGGCGCGGAAAGCCGCCCACCAGGCCGGCCCCTGACCGTCGATCGTCCCCCCGCCCGTGATCGCGACGTCCCGGGCGTCCCGTGCTTGGATCAAGGCCGGATAGGCCGCACCGCGGCGGGGATAGGCGCCATAGGGCAGGGCCCGCAAGGTCGCTCCCTGGTCGATCTCCAGGTCGACCCGGCTGGCCAGGGTCAGCGGCCCGCAGAGGTAGGCGCGGTCGGCCGCCGCCAGTTCGACCACGCCTCCGCCGGCCGCGGCCGCGGCGTCGATCGCCCGCTGGATGGCTGGAGCGTTGTCCGGGGCGGCCGGATCGGCGCCGCAGTCCCCAAATCCGGCAATGGAAACACGGTACTCAGGACGACGTCCGGCGCGACACTCGCCACGAATTCTGTAACCGACGACGGGACCACACAGACAAAGGGGGCAACAACGTGAACCCA
>CAZWMF010000364.1:0-4584 GCA_964634535.1 uncultured Opitutaceae bacterium
GATCGAATTCCCTGCCTTTGCCCACCTGGCGCATCATGCGCAAGCCGAGGTTGCCGGTACGCAGGAAAAGCGCGGCCGTGGCGTGGTCCCGCAGGTTGGGATACACGCGAAAGGAAAAGTCTACTGGCCGCGGCTGGCGGACCAGCCACAGCCCGAGGGGCGAACCCGCTTCCACATGAAGTTCCCGCAGCGCATGATCGCCGCGAGCGCGTCCGATGCACGGCCATTCCACGTTGGACGCTCCATGGGGAGCGGACACATCCAGCACCGGCGAATCGGTTTCCACGCCGGAGGGCAGGTCGACGCCCAAGCGGAGGGCGCGAGGGGTTTCCGTCCGATTCCCGATGGTGACCGGAAAAGCCGCCGGCACGTCCTTGGTGAAGCGGACGAATCCGGTAGCGCTGAGCGTTACCGCGGAAATTCGCCGCAGGGCTGCGACGGCGTCGAACACGGCGACCGCGGCCAACACCGCCAATCCCGAAACGCAGACCGCGGCCGCGATGCCGGGGAACATTCCGGCCAGCGAAGCCAGCGGCAGGGCCAGCGCCACGGAGGCCAGCAGCAGACGTGAGGAAGGAACTAGCATGGGACGTTCATCGCGGCACGGGCACTTCGTGCAGAATGCGGTCGAGCACCTCGGAGGCGCACACGCCCTCCAACTCCGATTCGGGACGCAGGAGCAAGCGGTGTTCCAGCACCGGGAGGGCCAGGGCGTGGATATCGTCGGGGGTCACGAAGTCGCGGGCGGATAGCGCCGCCCACGCGCGCGCGCCGCACAGCAGGGCCTGGGACGCGCGCGGACCGGCGCCCACCAGAATGGCGTCGTCGGTACGGGTCCGGCGGACCACCTGCACCGCGTAATCGACCAGTTGGTCGCTCACTTGCACGGTTTCGAGGACCTCCCGCAGGCTCGCCAGATCGGACGCCGCGACGTCGGCTTGGGCCAGGGCGCGCAAGATCGCCGGAACCGCGGGAAAAACGCTCGGACGCCAGGCCGCGCAAGTCGCCGCGATGGCCTGGGGAAAGGGTCCCGGGCTGCAAACCAGCGCCGTCCCTTGCACGAGCAGCGGAATCACCAGGTTGCCGAGACCGTAGGAGTGGCCGAAGGGAATTGCGGCCAGATTGACGTCCTGCGGACCGATGGCCATCGATGCGCAAATCTGCCGGCCGTCGGCCACCATCTGGGCATGGGTAAAGGGCAACGCCTTGGGCAGACCGGTCGTGCCGCTCGTGATTTTCGCCAGGCAATAGTCGCGTCGGCGGGGCCTCGCCCCCGGGAGGATCCGGAGCGCGGACTCTCCCGACCACACGCCGACGGCGCCGATCCGCCGGCCCACCGCCGCCTGGGCATCCGGGGGTTCCCCGGGATCGACCAAGGCCGGAATGGCCCCGGCTGCCAAGAGCCCCAAGAACCGGCTCAACCACCGAATTCCATTCGTCTCGGCCAACACGACATAGCGGCCCCGAAACTCTCCGCCCGCCGGCAACTGCGCGCGACATTCGCCGGCCGCCGCCGCCAGTTCGGCGCGCGTCCACCGTCGGCCGTCGGAAGCGTCCGCCAACGCCAGCGCCTGCGGATCGGCCTGAACGGTGTCGGTCCAAAGTTCGGAAAGCGTTTTCGCCATGCGGGTTTCGCCCGTCCAACCGGCGATCGGCCGGTCGCGGGAATCTAGCTCGCCCGCCCGTTGTCCGCCGCGACGCTCGCGAAGCGCTGCAGGGTTTCAATGTACTCCCACATCGGACCGCGGACCCCGCGCGTGCGGAGCTTGCTCATGGTTTCGAGGAACTCGGGCGGCGGATCGCCGACCACCCAATTGTGACAATGCTGGCGCAGCCGCCGCAATCGATCGTGGAGACCGTCGACGGTGAAGGGCGGCTCGAGGAAGAAGCGCGGTTCGACCACATAGTCCGCCGCCGTCTCGCCCCGGCGCTCCGGCGCCAGCTCCCGCCACAAAGGCGTCTCGGGGTAAACGCGCATGCCGATGGTGGCAAAAAAGAAGGCCCCGGGCAGGGCCTGGGCGCGCGCGATCGTTTCCTCCACCGAATCCGCGGTCTCACCCGGGCCCCCAAAGATGAGAAAGTGGCTGTATTTGATACCCAGTTCGTGCGCATAGGCGCTGCATTGCCGGATCTCCTCGTAGGTGAAGCTCTTGCCGTAGCGCTTGAGCACGGGATCGGAAAAGCTATCCGACCCGAATTCAATGTGGCGAAGCCCCGCGCGGTACATGAGCTGCAGCAATTCCCGCGAAACGTTGCGCGGCCGCAGGAAACATTGCCATTCCATGTCGAGTTTGGCGTCCGCCAGCGCTTCGCAGATCTGGACGACGTGATCGGCCCGGGTATTGAAGACCGAATCGACGATAAAGGTGAAATTCACGCCGAGCGAAAGCAGGCTCTTCATCTCCGTGACGATGTCCGCGCCGGTCCGGTACCGGCTGCGCTTTCCCTCGATGAGCGGATAGGTGCAATAACAGCACCGCAAAGGGCACCCGCGTTGGGTCTGCACGCCGGGCAGCGAACCGGCGCCGGCATAGGCCCGCAGCAAATCGGCGTCGTGCCATGGCTCGGTGCTGAAGGCCGTGTCGCGGGCGCTGCAGGCGTTCACCCGGATGCCCCCGGCTTCGCGGTAAAGGAGACCCGACACCTCGGCCAGCGGTCCGCCATTTTCGATCGCCCCGAGCAACTGGACGAGCGCCACTTCGCCTTCGCCCGCGATTCCGTAGTCCACGTCGGCCAACGCGAACAGTTCCTTGGGAAAAACCGAAAATCCGCTGCCTCCGAGAATCAGGCGGGCAGGGGAAGCCCGGCGAATCCGCCGGCAGAATTCCAGAAGTTCGCCCACGAACGAGCGCGGGTTGTGGTACTGCACATTGTCGACGTTGCGCATCGACAAGGCGACAAAGGCCGGCTGGAACTGCGCAAGGCAGACTTCCAGCGACTCGGTGGACACATGCGCATCCCAGATCTTCGTCACATATCCCGCCGCGCGCAGGCCTCCGTCGAGATAGGCGAGTCCCAAAGGATAAACCGGGTACGGTTGATCATAGCCGTTGAGGTTCGCGAGCAGCACGCGACTGCCCGCGCGCGGGGCTGGTTCGTTCAACATGGGGGGAGGGCCGACGGGAGGTCGCTCGCCGGATATCTCAAGACACCGGCCCGTCCGCCGCAAGCCTGGGCCGCCCGCCCAAGAGCGGCCCCAGTTCCACCGCCACCAGGGCGGCCAGGACGATGATCGCGACCGTGGAGCCCAACGCCGACACCACCGGGATGCCGCTCAGCGCCAAAACGCCGAACGAAGCCGCCGTGCACAGCGCCGACAGGCGGATGGACGGAGGCGGCGTCTGCCCGCGGCAGGCATTCTCCCAGGTGAAGATCGCATAATTGTGCGCCAGGCAAACACCGAGAAACGCCCCCAGCAGGTTGAGGAGATTGAGCGGGTGGCCCACGAGCCCGAATAGTCCGAACGCAAAGAGACAGGAGCCGCAGGGCACGGCGAAAATGCCGAGCCCGCGCCGCCAACCATAGATGGCCAGCACGCTCAATCCGACCAACCCCAGCCCGACAGCGCTCAGCCGCAAAGCGGAGATCCGGTAACGCGCGAACAGCCGGTTCAAGCTTTCCAATTGGTGCGCGCTGTAGGTATGGGTGTCGAGCGGCGGCTCCGCGCCCGGCGCGTGATCGGCGAAAGCCATGAACCAGCAAGCGCCGGGCGCTTCGGCCATCGCCAGCGAGGCCGGTCCGGGCAGGGCCGCGCCAAAATCGCGCACGAACGACTCGTACGCCGGATCCGCCCGACGGCTGCGCCAGCGGGTCCACGCATCGAAGAAGGAATCGAACGCCCCCGGATCGAAGCCGTGGCGGGCGAGCGCCGCGCGGAAATCCTCCGCAAAACCCGACAACCCGGCCAGGCGGGCCGGCGCGGCCGCCCAATCGGCCGGTCTCGGCAGGATGGAGCCAAGACTGGCCAAGGGTGCATCCGGGAATTGCCGCGCATGCCAGTCCGCTAGCCGCTCGACCCGCTCGCGCGCCTGGGCGAAGGTGGCACCCGAGGTTACGTATACCGTCTGGCTCGGTCGGTCGCCGAAGCGCTCGCGCAGATCGCGATCGTTGGCTTCCAGGCCGGGCGCCGCGACCTGCAGATCGTGGATATCGTCGCGCCACGTGATCCGCCCGAGACCGGCCAGCACCACGCATCCGGCCAACCCCACGGCCGACCAGGCCACGACGCGCGCCGAGCGGGAGCGGACCGACGGGCGCAGGCGAACAAAACGCCGGGTCTCGAGAAACGGGTCGGCGATCTGGGCAAACCAAAGGATCGCCGACGCGAGGGCCGCCAGCAACCCTGCGCTCACGAAAACCCCCACCTGGCGAAGCAGCGGCAAGTCGGAGGCGACCAGCAACGAAAAACCCAGCACGACGGTCAGCGAACTCGCCAACAGCGGTCGGAGCAGCCGGCCCAACTTCTCCCGGTAGGTTTCGCCCGGATGGACCGGCGGCTGAAGAAATATATAGAACCCGTAGTCGACCGCTACGCCGCACAGCAGCGACCCGACCACAAAGACGAGCACGTGGACGCGATCGAAT
>CAZWMF010000365.1:0-4549 GCA_964634535.1 uncultured Opitutaceae bacterium
TGCGTCCGTTCGGTGCGATCTCCCGGAGTTCATTGTTGCCGCGGTCGACCACGTACACGTTTCCCTGGCCGTCGACCGCCACCGCCGTGGGATCGTCGAATTGTGCGGCCGTGCCCACGCCGTCGGCGTCGCCTTCCCCCTGACCCGCCAACGTCGTGACGGCGCCGAGGGGCGTGATCTTCCGGATGGAATTATTCCCGGAATCCGCCACGTAGACATTGCCCGCGCTGTCCGTCGCCAGACCGGTCGGCTGATTGAATGACGCCGCCGAACCGGTTCCATCGGCCGATCCCGGAGACGTCAGGCTTCCCGCCACCGGCGTGAGCTCCCCGGCCGTCGTGACCTTCTCGACCGCGTCCCCGACCGTGACGAATTCGTTGCCCTGGCCATCGACCGCGATGCCATTGGGGCCGGAGGCAATCCCCGGAATCGACACATAGTTCGTGGACGTAAAGTTGACCGTCGCCGAAATGGGTCCAGTAACCGTCAAGGTCGCCGGATTCGACGTCGCACTGCCGAGCGCATTGGTCACGACCACCGTATAGATACCGCCGTCGGCGACCCGCACATTTGATATCGTCAGCGTTGCGCTCGTCGCGCCACGGATCGCGACCCCATTCAATTGCCATTGATAACTGGGCAACGGGATACCTCCGGCACTGACTGAGAAGACCGCGCTGCCGCCAACCCTCATCGATGCGTCGGCGGGCTGTGTCGTGATCACCGGGGCAGTCGGCGGAGCGACCTGCGCCGGTCTAATTGTATGGTTGCCCGAATCGGCGATAAACAGATTCCCTCCCGCGTCGGCCGCGATGCCACGGGGTTGGCCGAATCGTGCGGCGCTCCCGGTCCCGTCGGCGGAACCGGATTGAAGCGGTGACCCCGCAACCGTCGTCACCACCGCCGCGCTTGTGATCATGCGGATCCGGTTGTTGTCGGCATCGGCCACGTAGACGTTGCCTTCGCCGTCCACCGCCACGCCGAAGGGATCCCCAAACCGGGCCGCACTCCCGGTGGCATCGACCAATCCAAAGGCACTCCCTGCCGGGGCCGAAACCGCGTATGGCGTCGCATAGTCGCTTTGCGCGTGCAGGGACGCGATCAAGGCAATCGCCGAAAAGAACATCCCGATAATCCGCCTGAGGCATGCCCGGTGGGTCAGAGCCCCGGCAATGGCGTGAATTTTGAATTGCATCGGGTTTCGCGCCGTGGACAAGGGATACGACAATCGAGGACTCGATACCCGCTACTCCGGTCATTCGGTTCCAGCACTACCGGCGGGGCGCCGAACCGGGGCTGTCGTTACTTCATCCGCTGGTCACGAGATCGTCGCGCGAACGAATCATGACGCAGACCGGCAAAACCATTACGGCTGAACCCGCTGAACGCGCACGCTCCACTCCGCCCCGCTTCCAATCTTGTAGCGTGCGGCAAAATCGCCCTGATTCAGGGCAATCGAAACGTTCATCAGGCTATTGATGTAAAGGAGCGGGGCCCCCGCCGGAACGTCGCCAAAAGTCCGCACGTAGGCGATTTCACCGGAGTAGACCTCCTGGCCCTTGCGGCGGAGGACCACCTGGAAGCGTTCGCCGTATTTCGGCGCCAGGCGGTCGAACAGGGGCTCGTCGAGATTGGTCCAGATATTGCCGAATTGGTAGTCGAGCGCGGGAATGGCGCCGATCAGGGTGCCGCCCTCCGCACGCGCGCGCTCGTAATCCAGGGTCACCACCCGCGGCGGGAGGAGCGGACCGACTTCATCGTAGGAGATTACGCCGGAGGCCAGCCGCGCCCCCACGTACACGTAAACATCGCGGCCGTGAAAGGTGTAGGATCGTTCGGAGCCCGGCCGGCGATTCTTCGACTCGTCGATCTCCCGGACGGCGGCGATCCCCAGGTCTTCGGCGACGAGAGTCAGCGTGCCGTTGTCCGGACTGACGAAATAAAGGCCGGTCTTGGTCTGGAGGACGACCGACTTGCGGGCCGTGCCGACGCCCGGATCGATGACCGACACGAATACCGTGCCCGCCGGCCAAAACGGCGCCGCCTGCTTAAGGCGGTAGGCGGCCTCCCAGATGTCGTAAGGCGTATTCTCGTGGCTTAGGTCATAGATCGCCAAGCGCGGGCTGACGCCCACCGCCACGCCCTTCATCGCCCCGACCGCGCCGTCCTTCAGTCCGAAGTCGGTTTGCAATACCAGCGGGCTTTCGGCACGAGCCAGTCCCAAAACGAGCAGGAGGAAGCCGAGGATAATTCTCATAGGGATGGGGAACATGCAGTATCGAGCAAAATGGGGCAGATGGCTCCTTCTGTCGAATTTCAGGGGACGGTGATCTCGGTCAGATTAGAACTGGAGAATGGGCTCCTCCCAAAACATGTGTCCGGGGACAAATAATCGAATCCACGGCTCCGTATTCGAAGCGGGGTCGACCGCCCAGAGGCGGCCCGCTTCAGTCACCCGGGAAACGTGTCGATAAGACATGAGGAAAAGGCCCTATGAGCATCTCCTCCATTTCGTCATCGAGTTCGGCCGCGACGACATTCTCGGCCGGCGGGACACTGAACGCGGCCCAGTTGCAGACCGAGATCGAGCAAATCGAGCAGGAAATCACCAAGGAGGAGACGAGCAAGGACAGTGCTCAAACCAAGACGGAGCTCGAACAGACCCTCCAAATGCAGATTCAGCTCCTGCAGCAGCAGATGCAGCAACTGCAAGAAACTGCCACACAACAGGTTCCAGTCGATGACGGAGAGAGTGACAACGGGAAGGCGGCGGCGGCGACAACCGGCGCCAGTTCGACCGACAGCACCGTCCCAACCGACTCCCAGGCACCGGCCAACCCCGTGCAGAATGCCTTTCAGTCCCTCGCCAATGCCCTGAAAACCGGCGATTTAAGTTCGGCCCAACAGGCCTATACGGCGCTGGTCCAGGCCCTTCCGGCCGACGCGAAGACGACATCCTCCACCACCGGTGAAGACCCACTTTCCGCCCTGGGCGATGCCTTGCAATCGGGCAATCTTTCGTCGGCGCAGCAGGCCTTTGCCAACCTGCAGGCCACCGGCGAGGCCCAAGGGCATCATCATCACCACCATCACGCCAGTTCGTCCGAGGACGATGCGACCGATGGCACCGGCGAACCGACGCTGACGAACTTCAGCTTCGGCGCCGGCTCCGTCCTGAACGCCACAGCCTGAGTCCGCACGGAAACGCCCGTCAGACGAGCCGAGCGTCCGTCTGTGGCTAAACCCGCTCATGGCTCAATCCTGCCAGGGCGGCGAATGGGAGTTGCCCAGCGGGGCAAATAATCGGACAACAATATCCGCGCCGGATTCCCCAAGACGCGCGGAGAACGCTTAGTCTCTGTAGCGCAGACTTTTTGATCCGCCCTTTAGCGGCGGTTGCATTCCTATGAGTCCTTCCAAATCGATACCCATTCTCACGCCGGACGAAGCCGCCGCTCTCGTTCATGACGGCCAAACCATCGGCTTCGGCGGTTTCACCGCAGCCGGCGCCTGCAAGGCGATCCCGCTAGCCATCGCGGCCCGGGCCAAGGCCGAGCACGCGGCCGGCCGGCCGTTCAAGATCGGCGTGATCACCGGAGCCTCGACCGGGAAATCGCTCGATGGAGCCCTGGCCGGAGCCGACGCCATCGCGTGGCGGACGCCCTACCAGTCCGATCCGACTCTGCGCAAGGCGATCAATGAGGGCCGCACCCGCTTTTTCGATCTGCACCTGTCGGCCGTGCAGCCCACGGTGCGCAGCGGCGTGCTCGGCAAACTCAACTGGGCCATTCTCGAGGCCGCACGGGTCACCCCGGACGGCGAAATCACCCTGTCAACCTCGGTGGGCGCGGCCAATACGTTCGCCCGGCTGGCCGACAAGGTTCTGATCGAACTGAACGCCTACCATCCGGAGGCCCTGACCGGCTTTCACGACCTTTATGAACCGGCCGATCCGCCGCATCGCCGCGAGATCCCGGTTTATGCCCCGACCGACCGGGTCGGTCGGGCCACCCTCAAGCTCGATCCGGCGAAGATCGCCGGCATCGTCCACACCCGCATGCCGGACGAGACCGGCGCTTTCGACGCCCCCGACGAGATGACCAACCGGATCGGCGAGAACGTCGCCGAATTCCTGGCCGCGGAGATCCGTTCCGGGCACATGCCGGATGGCTTCCTGCCGGTGCAATCGGGCGTCGGCAACATCGCCAACGCGGTGATCGGCGCGATGGGTTCCAACCCGGGCATTCCCCCGTTCATGATGTACACCGAGGTGATCCAGGACGCGGTGGTCGATCTGATCCGCAGCGGCAAGTGCCGGTTTGCGAGCGGCTGCTCGCTCACGGTCAGCCAACCCAAGCTCGTGGAAATCTACCGCGATCTCGAAGCGTTCCGTCCGCACATCGTCCTGCGCCCGCAGGAGATCAGCAACAGCCCCGAGGTCGTCCGGCGGCTCGGCCTGATCACCGTCAACACGGCGATCGAGGTCGATCTGTTCGGCAATGTGAACAGCACGCATGTCATGGGCAGGGACCTGATGAACGGCATCGGC
>CAZWMF010000366.1:0-4548 GCA_964634535.1 uncultured Opitutaceae bacterium
CCGCCTGGATCGGCGCGGCGTACTGGTTTACAGCGTCAACGTCATTCGCCACCGGGGACACACCGGCCGACGTGATCGACGTGATTCTCAAGAAAATCTTTCCGGCGAAGCCGGGATTGCCGCCGCCGCCGCCCGAGCCGGACCAGCCGGATTTGGTCCATTAAATTGCGCGACGGGCGGGACTCGAACCCGCGACCTGTGGTTTAGAAGACCACTGCTCTGTCCGGCTGAGCTACCGTCGCCTGCGTCAAGGGTTACCCTCCCGGCCCGGTCGGGACAAGCGCGAAGCGGGTGAACGCCGGCCTTCCGACTCCTGGCGGATGCACGCTACCGTTCGGCCGCGTCCCTTTGAGGCGCGCGAGCCCTTGCGCTGACTTGGTCAAGCCGGATCGCCCGCGGTTGCGGGCCGGCCGCGCAGGAGCGACTCCTCGTAGTCGAGCAGTTGCTGGAGCGGCCGATGCACCTCGTCCACGATCACGTTGCGCCGCCACAAATCGTCGAGCGCGCGGCGCTCGGCGACCAGCGCCGCCAGACGGTACTGGCGTTCGGCCGCGAGCCGGTCGCGCGCCCGGGTCTGGGTCTCGCCCTCGGCGACCAATTCCGACGAGCGCTCCTCGTATTCGCTGATGACCAAACCCAGGGCGGCCGCCTCCTCGGGTGTGGCCGTTCCGGGCTCGAGCTCCCGCAGCGCCCGCAGGCCCGCCTTGACCGCCGCAATCCGGGCCAGCCGGTCTTCCCGGGCGCGGAGGCCGTCCTCTTGGAGCCCCAAGCGGCAAATTACGGCTTGGAGGGTGGTGCCCTGCAGCAGCAGCGTCACGGCGATGACGCCGAAGGCCAGAAAGATGACCAGGTCGCGCCCGGGGAACGGAGCGCCATTGGGCAACGCCAAGGGTATCGACAGCGCCGCGGCCAGGGTCACCGTCCCGCGCATGCCGGCCCAGCCGCCCACGAACACGGTCTGCCAGGAGGGCCTTTCCTCGTTTGCGCGCACCCGCCGCGAGAAGACATGGGGCAGGTAGGCGCCGGGGAAGAACCAGGCAATCCGCAGGATCATCGCGAGGCCGGCGATCGCCCCGACGAACCCGATGAGCTGCAGCAGGGAGTATTCGCTCGCCACCGCGCGCCAGAGACGCGGGAACTGTAGGCCGAGCAGCAGGAAGGCGAGTCCGTTCAGCCAGAAAATTACCATCGACCAGACCGCCCAGGCGGTTTGCCGGGTTTGCGCATCCATGCGCACCGGATCGCGCCAGCCCGAATAGAGGCCGGCCGCCACGACCGCCAGGATGCCGGAGACGCCTAGCCGTTCTCCCGCCAGATAGGCGGCATAGGGGGTGAGGAGGGACAGTGTAATTTCGACCAAGGGTTCCGCTGCACGCACCCGAATCAAGAGGTCGCGCAGTTTGGCGACGGCCAGGCCAATGGCTAAACCCACCGCGAGGCCGCCGGCGGCCAGAACCCCAAAATCGAGCACGGCCGCCCGCAGGGAGAAGGTTCCGGCCACCAGGGCGGCCAGCGCGAATTTGAACGCCACGAGGCCCGTGGCGTCGTTCATCAGACTTTCGCCGTCCAGGACGGTCGTCAGGCGGGTGGGCACCTTGAGTTTCTCCGTGATCGCGCTGACCGCCACCGCGTCGGTCGGGGAAATGACCGCGCCGAGCGCGAAGGCCATGGGCAGCGGCAGGCCGGGAATGACGGCATGCGCGACCAGGCCGACGACGACGGTCGTAAACACAACCAGGCCCGTGGACAGCATCAGGATCGGCCGCTTGGCCTTGGCGAATTCCCGCAGGGGCATGAGCCAGCCGTCCGAGAACAGCAACGGCGGCAGAAAAACGAGAAAGAATGCCCCGGGCTCAAGGCTGACCGGGGGAAAGGCCGGCCAGAACGCCAGCGCGGCGCCCCCGACGACCGTGGTGACCGGCGCCGGCCAGGGCAGCCAGCGCGCGGCGATGCCGAGCAGCGTCGCAAGCAGAATGAGAATCAGCGCGTGTTCAAACGGGATCACAGGCGGCCTGGGGTTTTGTCCAGGGTCGGGCCGGCCGGTCAAACCGATTTCCGCAGCGCACTATTCTTGCAATCGAAATGCCGGCCGGTCCATCATCGAAGCCATGACACTGCGCGTCGCCACCTGGCTCTGCCTGATGGGAGGGTGGTTACCGGGGCGGGAACGGTGCGCGGCGACGATTTGCCGATCGACAGCCAGCCGTGGATCAAGGTCTGGGCGCCCCCGGAATTGCCCGCCGGCGTCCATCTCGGGACGGCTGATCGGTACTCCGTCGATGTCCGCTTCATCGTCGATGCCGCGGGCCGGGTAGCCTCCGCTCACATTCGGGGTTCGGCCCAGGCGCCGTGGGATTCCGCGGCTTTGGCCTCGGTCAAGGCGTGGGTATTCACGCCCGCCTTGGACAATGGCCATGCCGTGCCCGCCTGCCTGGATGGAACCGTCGTCTTCAAGGCGGGCGGCCGCGACGCGGCCCATCGGCTGATCCCGCCCGTGAACGAGCAGCCGCATTTGTCGCCCGCCGAACCGGCCAGCATCACTCGGGACCCCGATGCCATCTATCCGGATGAATTGATGGCGCGCAATTTGGCGGGCCGGGTGGTCTTCAGTCTCCACTTGGACGCGGCGGGGAAGATTCAAGCGCTGGCGATTCGGTCGGCGTCGCACGCGGCCTTTGTCCAGCCGGCCATCGCCGCCTTGCGGACCTGGACCTTTGCTCCGGCCAAGCAGGGCGACTTGGCCGTGGCCGACGACCTCGACGGCGCGGTCGATTTCGAACCGAATCAGGCAACGCCGACGGAAACGCTCGCCGCCAACGGCATCACGGGACCCGACGGGGCGCCCCCCGCCATCGCGCCGGGTATCGTCGAGGCGCGCGATCCGGTCTATCCCTATGCGGCGCAGTTTAAGGGCGAGCGTGGGGACGCCGTGGTCGCTTTTTCCGTCGATCGCCGCGGCTCGACCACCGCGATCTCGGTCGTTTCGGCATCCGCGCCGGAATTTGGGCAGGCATTGGCCGCTGCGGTCGCAATTTGGGCGTTCAATCCGAGCGACCGCGCCGCGGCCGTGCCGTTGCGGGTAAATTGGCCGTTTGGCCCACCGGCGGTTGATTCGCGCGCGGGCCCGGAGGTCGGCGCCGCGGTCGTACAGGCCGAGCGCGCCCATCAGATCGGCAATGCCGCTGGGTTGGACCGGCCCCTTCGGCCAATTTATCGAATTTCCCCGTCCCGTCCCGCGAGCGAAGTCGGCCCCGGGCAGGCCGTTTTGGACGCCGTCATCTGCCGGGATGGGCGGGTGCGGCTCGTGCGAATCGTCTCCTCGACCCAACCCGATCTGGGCTGGGCGGCGGCTACGGCTTTGGCCCAATGGGTGTTCGATCCGCCCCAGCGCGGTGGCCGTCCGGTCGACGTCCGGGTGCGGGTTCCGTTTCGATTTTCCGCCCATTAACGGAGGGCTTGACTAGGTCGTCCGGTGTCAACGGGGTGGTAGCTCAGCTGGTTAGAGCGTCTGCCTGTCACCACTCCGAGGAAAGCTTCAGGGGTTTCGAAATCCCGGCTTCAGAGGGTAAATGCGAAATTCGGGCTTCGGTGAGTTTCCTGAAGTTAGGCGAAAAATCACCTGAGGTGTAGAAAATCGATGTAAACACCTATTTTAATAAGAATTATAGTTGATTATCAGGTTTAAGGCCTATTTAAATAGATGAAATGGATTCTTCAATCAAAGGCGTTGAATCACACGCTGGAGAACGTGCCGTGGTGCGCGGCCTTTTGGAGCGCGTGCGCGCCCATCGCCTGAAGCGCAACTGGAGCCAGGCCGAACTCGCACGCCGCGCGGGAATATCGGTCCAGAGTTACCAGAATTTCGAAACGGGCCACGGGAATATCACCCTCGCGCATCTTCTCCGCATCCTGGGGGTCCTCGGCCTCGCCAGCCGCTTTGCCCTGCTCGTGCCCGAACCCGAGGAGGAACGGACACTGAAGGAGGTAAGCCGTCCGCCGCGCCAGCGGGCGAGAGCCAAAAAACCCAGCCGAGGGAACTAGCCATGGCCACTTCTGCTCCCGCGCTCAATATCCTGTGGCCGGACGGCAGTTCGGTCGGAAAAGTGGTTGTTCCGGGGCCCACCTATTTCGGATACGACGAGGCATGGCTTGCAGGCGGCTACAATCTATCCCCTTTGGTCATTCCCTTTACGCCGGTTGTGTTCCGCCAGCGGGAAGACGGCTTTGACCAATTGCCGGGATTCCTGAGCGACTGCCTCCCCGACCAGTGGGGACGCCGGATCATGGAGCGGCAGTTCAGGGAGCTTGAGGTCACCCCGACGCCGATGCGCATGCTGGCGTGGGTCGGGAACCGCGGCCTGGGTGCCCTTTCCTTCGCGCCCGCCTTGGACGGCGTCCACAGCCCTTCGGCGTGGGAGCCGGTGACGCCACTCCTTTTGACCCGGGAAGCCCAGGCCGTGGCACGCAATAGCGCGTCCGAAACGTTCCGGCACCTGCGTGAAGGGGGCACCGCCGGGGGAGCCTACCCGAAAGCGACGGTTGGTCTCC
>CAZWMF010000367.1:0-4527 GCA_964634535.1 uncultured Opitutaceae bacterium
CCGCCTGGCGGCGGGCCCGCGCATTAGTCATTTCTTGGCATAGAACGATCGGATTGCGACTCGACCGACATCGTTTGCCCGTTGATCCGCAGCGTGTAGCGTCAGACCGCAAGGACTTGCAGGGGTCGACTACCGTTTTCCGCGGGGCCCGGGTGGCATCTGCCGTGCTGGTACCGCTGCGGTGAAGACCTGCGCCACATGCTCGCAAGACCCGGAGTTGCCCGAATCGAATCTTTCGGACTGCCGGGTATTGCGGGAGTTCTCCCTGCTTCACGCGGTGTCCGCAACCCTCGCCCAAGGTGTGGAACTGCGCGCCGCGGTTCAGCCGATGTTTCGGAAGATCACCGAATCCAGCGGCTTGCAGCGGGGCCTGCTCACCGTAATCAATCGCGAGACCGACGAACTAACTTTGGAGGAAGGCGAACCGCATGGTTCCGGCCCGGCCCATCCGCTCCTCGCCAAAATCGGCGAGGGCCTCCTAGGCCGCGTGGCCGCGACCGGGATGCCCCAGGTCATTCCCGCCCTGGACGCGGAGACGGAAGCGCTCATGACGCCCAACGAGCGCGGTTTCTTCGCGGAGGCCATCAGACTTCGCGAGGCCCTCGTGGCTGTCCCAATTCGCCACGCGCAGGAGACGCTGGGCACCTTGAGTTTCACCCGCGCGGCGGCCACCGGCGGCGCCCTGGAGGTGGACGCGCGTTTTCTCACCCTGGTGGCCGGGCAGGTTGGCCTGGCTGTCCGATTTCGGCAGCTCGCCAAGGAGCAATTCGACACGCTGCGCCACCAGAACGAGCGCCTGCAGGAGCAGATCAAGAAGAGCTTCATTCCCGAGGGCATGATCGGCCGCTCCTCGGCCATGCGCATGGTTTATTTCCACATCGATCAAGTCGCCGAGAGCAAGACCACGGTGCTGATCCGCGGCGAAACGGGCGTGGGCAAGGAGCGGATCGCCCACGCCCTGTGGGAGGGCAGCAATCGGGCGAAGAAGACCCTGGTTCGCGTCAATTGCGCCGCGCTGCCCGAGAGCATCATCGAAAGCGAGCTGTTCGGCCACGAAAAGGGCGCGTTCACCGGCGCCCTCGCGCTGCGCAAGGGCCGGTTCGAATTGGCCGACGGCGGCACCATCTTTCTCGACGAGATCGGCGAGGTCTCCCTGGCCACCCAGGCGAAACTCCTGCGCGTCATGCAGGAAGGCACCTTTGAACGCGTCGGGGGGCACGCGACGCTCCATGTCGACGTGCGCGTGATCACCGCGACGAACCGCAACCTCGAGGAGATGATCGAGCAGGGCAAGTTTCGGCTCGATCTCTATTACCGCATCAACGTCTTCCCGGTGTATGTGCCGCCCTTGCGCGAACGCAAATCCGACATCCTCGAACTGGCCGACCATTTCCTGGAGAAGTATTCGGCCCAGAATGAAAAGCCGGTCGTCCGGATATCGACCCCGGCGATCGACATGCTGATGGCCTATCACTGGCCCGGCAACGTGCGCGAGCTGGAAAACGTCATCGAGCGGGCCGTCCTTCTGTCTCAGGACGGCGTGGTCCACGGCTACCATCTGCCGCCGACCCTCCAAACCGGCGAGGCGTCCGGCACGGCTTCGCGCGGCACGCTTCAGGAGGCGCTCGACGCCGTGGAGCGGGAAATGGTGGTCGAGGCCCTCAAGACCAACCGGGGCATCATGGCGAAGGCCGCCCGGCAACTCGCGCTCACGGAGCGCATGATGGGCCTGCGTGTAAAGAAATACGGCATCGACGCCGAACGCTTCAAGACGGCCGAGCCCGCCTAAGTTGACATTCTTCCCCACCGTCCCACCAATCCGCCCATGAAACTCAGCGCCCGCAATATCCTGCCCGGCAAAGTCGTCTCGGTTAAGAAAGGCCCGATCAGCAGCCTGGTCGTCCTCGAAATCGCGCCCGGCGTGCGGGTCACCGCCTCCGTCACGGCCGACGCGGTTGCCGATCTCAAGGTCGCCAAAGGCAAACCGGCCTTCGCGATCATCAAGGCCTCCAGCATCATGGTCGGCGTCGCCGACTAGTCTCGCAATATCCGGCGGTCAATACCGCAGCGTGCGCACGCGGTATTCGCCGCCGAGCACGAGGTATTCCGATTCCCCGGCCAGCAAATGCGGGGGCAAGAGCCCGCTAAAGAAGAGAATCTTGGGCAGCGGCACCCGCACCTCCCACACGAGCGAACCGAACTCCCAGGCGATTTCCGGGTCGGCGGTGAACGAACTGAGGTTATTCAGGCGCACGAGCGCCCCGCCGTCGGCGCCGTGGTCGCGCACGGCGTATTCCTCCGGATCGTGGGTGCCCCGATAAAGCGTGCACCACGGCTCCCCCCCCCGCCGGCGCAATTCGTCCTGGCAAAAGGTGTAGAGCAGATCGAGCTGCATGGCCACGCCCATCGTCTTGGCCGCGCCGCGCATGCGGTCGAGGGCGTAGCGCTCGCGAGCGGCCGGATCCACGTCCAACCGACCCGCATGGTAGGTGGCCGGCAGGCCGAACCGGCTCTCGACCCAGGACTTCAGCACCGCGCCGGCGTGCCCATTGCTATCCGCGCCCCACGAGTGCAGGAACTGGACGTAGCTGTGGCGCAGGCTGGAGCGGGCGGCCGCCTGGTGCTCCGCCCATTCGTGCAGCCGAAACTTGACGGAGAGATAATCGTGGAAGACCTGGCCGCGCTCCACCGGGTCCGCGAGGGCCGCCAACCGCTCGAACAGCCGCCGGTCGGTCAGTCGGACCCCATCGATCTCCAGCGGTTGCGGGTCCTGCTGGTATTCCCAGGAACCCAGCACCCACGGCGAGACGTTGCAGTGGTTGAAGAGCGTGCGCGGGGCGGAAGCGGACGAAGCCACAATTCAAGAAGGGCGGGCGGGGAGGAAAGCGCGACATTCAACCGCGCCGCCCGACTCCGAGTCGAGACAATGGTGGGGCGCCCCGCTATCCATGGACGGGCGCTCCGGTGAGCAAGCGGGCGGTTTGCCAGCGAATCGCCGCGGCCACCCGCGGATCGAGCCGCTTGAACCAACGCCGCGGAATGGCGCGCACGCCGTAGCAGGCGCCGGCGAGTTGCCCGGCGAGGGCCCCGGCCGTGTCGGCGTCGCCCCCGCGATTGACCGCCGCCACGACGCAGGATTCGAAATCGCCCGTCCGGAAGAGGGCGTCCCAGACGGTCTGCACCGTGTCGACGATGTAACCGGTCGTCCGCCCCGGCCACGGATCGAACCGAAACTCCGGGTGCCGGGCCACCCAGGCATCGGCCAGGCGCCAGCCGGCGGCCGGGGCGCCCCCGCGCAGGAACAGGCGGGTGACTTCGCCGAGGGCCAGCGTGCCGGCGTCGCCCAGCGGATGCCAGTGGGTGATATGGGCCTGCGCCAGACTGCGCTCGGCGAACGTCCGGTCGTCGTCCAAGGTGGCGAGGATGATCGGCAGGTTGCGCATGGCGGCGCCGTTGCCTCCGTCCTCCCACGCGGGCTGGGCGGCCAGGCTGCCGTCCTGCAGGTAGCGCCGGATGCCCCGGCGGCAGGTGTGGCCTATATCCACGGGCCGACTACGCAACCAGGCGGCAAACGCGTCGGCCACGCCCCGCAGATCCCAGCCGCCGGGCGCGAGGAGCGCCTGGCCCAAGGCCAGGCACATTTCGGTGTCGTCGGTCACCTGCCCCGGCTTCAGCCGGAGCCAGCCGCCGCCGACCATCTGGCGGTGCACCTTGTATTCGGCCGCGATTTCGGCCGCGGTCATGAATTCGACCGTCGCCCCGAGGGCGTCGCCCACGGCAAAGCCCAGGTAGGCGCCCAGCGCCCGGTCTTCCAAAGTCAGCTCTAGCGCCGGTTCCATCCGCCCCGTCCAAGCAGGCCGTGTTCCATCGCCGCCCGACGGACGGCCGCCCGATGGGCCTAACCGATTCGGTGGGAATCGGTTCGGCCGACAGCGCGGCGGACGAAAATCGATGGGGTGGCCGCCGCCGTCCGGCATTTTCCGACATTGGCGTAGCCTCGGCGCGCGATTGCTACCGGAAGGTCGGACCGGCCGGACCGCCCCGCGATTGGCCGCAATTTTAACCCGCTGGCGGCCAGCCGCTAACCGGGCATCTGGCGCGCCCGGGCCCGCTTGGCATCGCGGACGCTTAGAGCCCCGAATCAACCCAATCAATCCAAACCAAATACGCTCATGAGAAAAGTCGCGATCTACGGAAAAGGCGGTATCGGCAAATCCACCACAACCCAGAACACGGTGGCCGGTCTCGTGGAAATGGGCCGGAAGGTCATGGTGGTCGGCTGCGACCCCAAGGCCGACTCCACCCGGCTCCTGCTCGGGGGCATGGCGCAGCGCTCCGTCTTGGATACGCTGCGGGAGGAAGGCGAGGACGTCGAACTCGCCGACATCCGCTCGCCCGGTTTCTGCAACAGCCTGTGCGTCGAATCGGGCGGCCCGGAGCCGGGCGTCGGCTGCGCCGGGCGCGGCATCATCACCTCGATCAACATGCTCGAGCAATTGGGCGCCTACGACGACACCGAGAAGCTCG
>CAZWMF010000368.1:0-4520 GCA_964634535.1 uncultured Opitutaceae bacterium
AACGGTCTTTCAGGGCGCGGACGAGCGCGTCCGCGTCGGTGCCGGCGGGCAGCTTGAGCGAAACGCGGTGCTGCACCAGGGGTCCGTTTTCGTCCAGGCCCGATCCGGCCAGCGCGGCCTGGGCCACCAGGGCCCGCGGCGCGAACAGGGTCAGCGCCAGCGACTCGCCCGCCTGCTTTTCCAGGGCCCCGGCGATCCGGAAGGTGGAGCGACCGAGCCGGATGGTATCGCCCGTTCGGATATGAAATTGGCCGAAGAGGCTGGCCTCCAGCACGACGATCCGTTCGCCGGTGCCCTGGGCCGCCCGGAGGCGGGCCCCGGCGCCGGCCGGATCGGTGACCAAGTCGCCATAGAAGGGAAAATCGCCGGTTTCCGCCCGGACCTGCACGAGGCGGGTCTGGCCGCCCGCCGAGGGGAACACCGCCATGGACGAAAACGCGGTCTCTTCCGCCTGGGCCTCGCCCAGGCGGGCGAGGGCGGCGCGGACGGCGGGCGGCAGCGGGGTGCGCGACGTCACCACGAGGTCCGCGCCCAGGAGGGTTTTGGATTCCACCTGGATCGCGCGGCCCAAATTCGCATTGAACGAATCCAGGGCGACCAGGGCGGCGATGCCGAAAACGATGCACAGCGAGTAGGCCAAGAGCCGCCGCCGCGACGCCAGGGAATCGCGCCAAGCCATTTGCAGGATGAACCGCATTCATCTACAAACAGCATCGAACCTTCCCCGATGCCAACCCTTCCCCGTGGTTTTTGCCGGTTTTGGCCGCTGCTGCTCGCGCTGCTCGTCCGGCCCGGAGTGATTTGGGCCGATGATATCCGCAGCGTGGTGTTCCTGGGCGACAGTCTGACCTATGGTTACGGCCTGGACGATCCGTCGACCCAAGCCTACCCGGCCTTGATCGCGGCCCGCATTGCGGCTGCCGGTCTGCCCTGGCGGGTGGTCAACGCGAGCGTGAGCGGCGACACGACCGCCGACGGACTGGCGCGGCTCAATTGGGTTCTCCGGCAGAGAATCGACGTCCTCGTTCTCGCGCTGGGGGCGAACGACGGGCTGCGCGGGCTCGATCCAAATTTGACCCGACAAAATCTCGAAGCGGCGATCGATCGGGTCAGGAGCCGCTATCCTCAGGTCGAGATCGTCCTCGCCGGGATGGGCATGCCGGCGTCATTGGGCCCGGATTACGTCGCAGCCTTTGCGGCAACCTTTCCGCGGGTCGCCCGGGAAAGGCGGGTTCAGCTGATCCCATTTCTCTTGGCGGGGGTGGGCGGGCGCCCGGAACTCAACCAAGCCGACGGCATACACCCGACGGCTGCGGGGGCGGTCATCGTGGCCGAAACCGTGTGGCGGGCGCTGCGTCCCATCTTGATCCGACCGTCCGCCCGGCGCGTCCGCCCCGGATGCATCCCCTGGAAATCCGCAGAGTTACGTAGCGTAATCGATTGGACTCGTGCGAGAAGCGTAGCCAAGCTGCCAACGTGACATCCCTGCTCCGCAGCATTTGGCGCCGCGTCCGCTGGCGCGTGGCTTTGGGCTGGCTGGGGGCAAGCCTGGGTGCGATGGCGGCGTGTTGGATCCTCTACCTGCGCGACGAAGGCCAAATCGAATGGGCGACGAAGGAGCGCGAATCGGCCCGGGGAGCCTTCATCGTCAAGATATTGTCCCAGGATCTCGGCTCCGCCGCCGCCGATTTGGCGGTTTTGGCGCGGAGCGACGATCTGCAGGACTGTCTCGAAGGCGGCAATCTCGTGGAGTTTGGGCGTTACGACCGGGATATGCTGCACCTCATGCAGGCCCATCCCGCCTACGACACGATCCGCTTCCTCGACGAGCGCGGCCGCGAGCGGGCGGTGGTCAGTCAGGGCCGGGGCATCATCGCGACGGACGCGATGCGCTCAGGTGTTGCCCAGGACTATTTCGTGGGTGCTTCGAGTTTGGCGCCCGGCCGGATTTACATCACGCCCCTGGCGCTCGACGCCCAGGCGGCCACCGTCAGCCAGCCGCCGAAGTCGCGTTTTCACCTGGCGACGCCGGTTTTCGACTCCCGGGGACACCGGCGGGGCGTGCTGGCGATCGAATATCTCGGGTCGAGTCTCGTCGGGAAAATCGAGAGTCTGGTCAATGGCAGCGGGGGGACGATCGGGCTGCTCAATGCCGAGGGCGCCTGGCTGAGCGACGACAAGCCGTTGCCGCCGCTGTCCCAGGCCGACCCCGAACTCTGGGCCCGGATCGTCGCCCACGCGCAGGGTCAGGTGCCCTATTTGGGCGGGTGGTTCACCTGGCAGCGGCTCGAACCCGGAGCCGTGGTCGGAGCGCCGCCCAAGCCGGGCACCTATCTGGTCGTGGCCTCGCGCTTCACGGTGAACGACTGGATTCTCGAGGTGCACCGGCACCGCCAGTCGTACACCGTCTTGGGCGCAAGTTTGCTCATGACGCTGGGGCTCGGGGCCTGGATTCTCGATTCGCGCGTGCGCGAGCGGCGAAAAACCGAGGCGGCGCTGCGGCTGGCCCACGACAATGCCCAGGAGTCGGCCCGGCTCAAGGCCCAGTTCCTGGCGAACATGAGCCACGAAATCCGCACGCCGCTCAACGGGATCGTCGGGATGATCGGCCTCTTGCTCGATACCAAGCTGTCGCCGGAACAGCGCAGCTACGCGGACACGGCCCGGTCGAGTTCCGAGGCGCTGCTGACGCTGATCAACGACATCCTGGATTTTTCCAAGATCGAGGCCGGCCAGCTCGTCTTCGAGCGGATTGCCTTCGACCTGCGCGAGCCGGTCGAGAACTGCCTCGGACTGCTGGCCGAGCGCGCCCATGCGAAAAACATCGAATTGGCGTACTTGGTGGAAGAATCGGTGCCGACCGCGCTCGTCGGCGACCCCAATCGTCTCCACCAAGTGCTCGTCAATCTGATCGGCAATGCGGTCAAGTTCACCGACCGGGGCGAAGTGGTCCTGCGGGTGGCCAAGGAATCGGAGGGGGCCGGCCGGGTGCGCCTGTGCTTCAGCGTCCGCGACACCGGGGTGGGAATTTCCGCAGAGGTCCAGGCCCGGCTGTTCCAACCCTTTGTCCAGGCCGACAGCAGCACCACCCGGAAATTCGGGGGCAGCGGGCTCGGGCTGGCCATCTGCCGCCAACTGGTCACGCTGATGGAAGGAGAGATCGGGGTGGTCAGCGAATTGGGCTCCGGGGCCACCTTCTGGTTCACCGCCGAATTCCCCCTGCGCGAGGCCACGCCCAAGATCATTGCGCGCAAGGCCGATCTCGCCGGACGGCGGGGACTGGTGGTCGACGACAACGCGACCAACCGTGAAATCCTCACCCGGCAATTGGCCGGCTGGAAAATCGAGGCGCGCGCCGCCGCGGACGGGGAGGAAGCCCTCACGCTCCTGCGGGTGGCCCGCGCGGCCGGCGAACCCTTCCAATTCGCCATCCTCGACATGCAAATGGGCGGGCTTTCCGGGCTCGAAGTCGCCCAGGCCGTGGTGGCCGATCCGGCGCTCGCCGGGCTGAAGGTGGTGATCCTCACGTCGATCGGCCGCACCATCACCCGGCCGGAGTTGGATGCGGCCGGAGTCGCCGCCTGCCTGACCAAGCCCGCGCGGCAGTCGCAGTTGCGGGACGTGCTGAGCGACGTCCTAGGAGATGCGCCCGCGGCCGGCGAGGCGGTGGTCGACCGGCTGGTCGTCGCCCATCCGGCCCGGCCGACGGCGGAAGTAGGTCTGCGCATCCTGATTGCCGAGGATCATAAGGTAAACCAGGAGGTGGCGCGCTTGCAGTTGGAGAAGCTCGGCTATCGCCCGGATATGGTCGCCAGCGGGCGCGAGGCGGTGGAAGCGGCGACGCAGCGGCGCTACGACGTCATCTTCATGGACTGCCAGATGCCCGACCTCGACGGCTTCGCCGCGACCCGATTGATCCGCGCCTGGGAGCGGGATCGCCGGGATGCCGGCGACCTGGTCCGGTCGGTGCACATCGTCGCGATGACAGCCAATGCCATGTCGGGCGACCGCGAGCTTTGCCTGGAGGCGGGAATGCAGGACTATCTCACCAAGCCGGTAAGATCGGCCGACCTCGCCGGCGCGCTGGCCCGGGCCCAAATGCAGTCGGAATAGCCCGGCGGTTCGACGGGAGTGATCCGGCGGTCGGGAGCCGACCGAGCGGCGAGCCCAGGCTTGTGGGAACCCAGTGCCCCTGTCAGGGTCGGCCGATTGCATTATGCGTGCCCTCGGCATCGATATCGGCGGGTCGGCGGTGAAGGCGGCGCCCGTCGATACGCGGACCGGAGAGCTGCTGGCCGAGCGCCGACGGGTCGAAACGCCGGACAACCTGACGCCGGCCCAGATGGCGCGAACCATTGGAGAGCTGGTCGCCCATTTTCGCTGGCGCGGACCGATCGGTGTCGGCTTTCCGGGTGTTATCCACGGTTCGCGAATCCTGACCGCAGCCAACCTGGATCCGGCATTTGTCGGGGTCGACGCCGGCCGACTGTTCGGGCGCGCCGCGCGCCATCCGATCGCGC
>CAZWMF010000369.1:0-4519 GCA_964634535.1 uncultured Opitutaceae bacterium
GCGGCTCGGCAGGGCAACTTCCGCTATCGGCCGGCGGCGAGTTAAACATCTATGCTGCCAACATCACGCAAGCAGGCACGTTGGAAGCCCCGTTGGGGGAGATCAACCTCGGTGTCACTTCAACTACCGGCGCCGACGAGCTGACGGGAACGGCGTTCCCAACGACGGCGGTGCTGACGTTGGCGCCTGACAGCGTCACTTCGACCTCAAACGCGACGGGCGGGCTCGTCAACGAAACCACCGGCAACTTGGATCCGGTTCCCTATGGAGTATATGTGAATGGAACCGGATGGATTGATCCGGCCGGGGCCAATATTACCGTGACTGGAAATGGGTTCTTGGGAGCGGGCCTTCCGGCGCAAGCGGTGAATCTAACCGCAGCAACCGTCTCGATCGAGGCCGCGACCAGCGGGCTCGCTGCGGCCAAAATCGATGTTTCGGGCGGAGGCGACTTGTTGGCCTACCAGTGGATTCCGGGAACTGGCGGGACCAAAGACATTTTGGCCCCGTCTGCCACCGGAGCGGCACCCCTCAGCTACGCAATTATTCCTGGGTACGCCTCCAGCTATGCCCCGTTTGGTCCTTACGGGACGGCCAACTCCACGGCCGAATCGCTTGACGATTTGGGCTATACGAATTCCGCTCAACTGGGTACGCAGATCTATTTGAACGCCGGTAGCGGAGTCCCCGCCGGAGTGTATACGCTCTTGCCGGCACGCTACGCGTTGCTACCCGGAGCATTCCTGGTGACGCCGGAAAGCGGCACACCTGCGGCGGCCGCTTCGCAGCCGGATGGCTCGACCGTCATTTCGGGATACTTGCTGAATGGTTTTGACGGGGCGGCAAGCGGGTCGCGGTTGTTTTCAAATTTCGACGTCGCGCCGGCTGCGGTCGTTGACCGCGAGGCGCAGTATACCGTTTATTTGGCAAACACGGTTTTCCCCCAACAGGCGCAGGCGCAAAGCCTGGTGACGCCCAGCCTGCCCCAAGATGCCGGACTTCTTGATCTTAACGCATCCCACTCCGTCTTGCTGCAGGGCATCGTCGACGGCCAACCCGGGACCGGTGGCCGCGGAAGCCTGGTCGAGATTAGCGGACCGGCGGACGACCCAATTGTGATCAATGCTACCGGCACGGGCTCGGCCGCGCAAACGTTGTATCTTAATGCCACGCAGTTGAGCACCTTTGGTGCGGAGGGCTTATTGATCGGTGGTGCGCTGACACCGGGAGCCGGCGGTTCGACGGTGACGGTGGCCACGAATACACTCGAAGTCGCCGCGGGGGCGACGCTGTCGGCGACCGACGTCATCTTAGCGGCGAACAATAGCCTTATGGTGGATCCGGGTGCGGTGATCGAATCGGTCGGCTCGGCAACCGGTTCAATCGGCAATCTTCTCTTCGGACAGACCGGCACGGCGGGAAGCGGTGACGGGGTTCTCTTGCGGGTGAGCGGGAACGCCAACGCCGGGGTTAGCCGTCTTGGGGTGGATCCATTCAGTGGGAATACGAATCTAAACATCGGAGCGTCAGCGCAGATCCTCGGCGGGAACGGCAGCGTCATCTTGGACTCGACCGGCAACGCCGATTTGGCTTCGAGTGCAACCATCAGTGCCGCGGCGATCGATTTGGGCAGTGGGCAAATCGCCCTCCAATTGGATCCAAACGTGGCCGTGCCGTCCGGGAGTGAAACGCTCGTGCTTTCGAGCGATGCCGTACAGACACTGCAGACCCGGGCCTCGTCGCTTTCGCTTCTCAGCTATACGTCGATCGATTTGTATGGCGCTGGCCAAGTCGGTGCGAGCGGTGCGGATGGCGCGCCGACACTGGCAAACCTGGCGTTGCACGCCGCCGAGATTCGGGGCTTTAGCGGGAGTTCCGGCACGACGGTGGGGGAGGGCGCCACGGTCACGTTCAACGCACAAAACATAATCCTCGATAATAGCCCTGCGGGTACCGGCCCCGGGCCCGTTTCGGCTTCGGCGCCGACAAGTGGAGAATTGACGTTCAACGGGGAGAATATCCAGGTGGGCGTCGCCCATGACCTTGATATCGACCAATTTGTCACGATAAACCTCAACGCTTCCGCCGGAATCTCGATCGTCGGCGCAGGTTCGTCCAGCACCGGGATGTTGGTTGCCGGTGGATTGATGATGCAAACTCCGGAGATTTATTCGGGAGTTGCCGCTCGTGGAACGCTGGCGGCCCAGGGCGCATTGGCGATTTCTTCGGCTTCGGCGGCCCCGACGTCGAGCAATGCAGCCGGAATTGGAGCCGACGTGACCTTGCAGGGTTCCAGCGTTTCGGTCGGAAGCAATGCTCAGCTTTTGTTCCCCAGCGGCATCCTCACGCTGCTCGCAGGCAGCGGAGATATTTCGGTGGCAGGAGATCTCAATGCTGCGGGGACCACGAGGCAGTTATCGAGCGCTTTAGAAACCACTAACGGTGGGCAAATCAATCTGACGGCTGACGCCGGCAACGTCATAATCGCGCCGGGCGGCGTAGCGAATGTGGCGGCGCCCGCGACCGGAGGCAATGCCGGCACGCTTTCGGTGAGCGCAGCAGCCGGTGGATTTACGATTGGCGGCACGGTCGTGGGGCAAGGTGGAGTTGGTGGCGAAAGCGGTAATGCCGTGGTCGACGTGGCTGGTTTGCGTGATTCGGCCGGAAATCCCACTTCCGCGTTGGATCCACTGGAGACGGCGCTCGATTCCGGCGGATTCACGCAATCGCAGACGATTCGAGTGCGTAACGGAAGCCTCGTCACGCTGGCCGGGATCGCCACCGTTCGCGATTTCAACCTATCCGCGGATACGGGCTCCATCCAAGTTTCGGGAACGATCGACGCGTCGGGACCCACGGGAGGAACGATCGACTTATCCGCAGGCGGCAGTGTAGTATTGGAGAGCGGTTCGTACCTGAACGCTCAGGGCGAAAGCTTCAACGATGCCGGCCAAGGCGGGTTGGTTTCGCTTTCGGCCGGAACGAGCCATTTCAGTTCGAACGGCGTGTACGTACCGAACTCCAGTGCCTATGTTACGATCGGGTCTGATGCGACGATCAATCTCGGGATCGTGAACAACGACCCGGTGCAACTCAATATGAGCGGGGCCAGTTCGATCACTGTGCCGGCGGGACAGGAAGTTGCTTTCCCGACGGGAACCCCGGGCGACGACGAGGTCACTTTTAGCGCCGCCGGAACCCTCCGGTCGGCGAATGGTATGGCGACGCAAATTCCCGCGGGTTATACGACATCGATCGCTTCGGGCAGTGTGGTCGTATTTGGTGGCGCTAATCCAGGAGTAATCAGTTTTGCCGCGAACGGGAGCGGTGGTTCGATCCCGATCGATTTACCGGCGGGCGCGGCCTTGGCGGAGACTAACGTCACGGATCTCACCACTTATGACTTTACCGGGACTCTGCAATTGCGAGCGCCGCAAATCTACCAGAATGGTACGCCGGTGGACGTTCAGATTTCGCCCATCGAGGGCACGATCGTCGCACCCTCGAGCATCGTCGTCCAAGGGTTTCAGGTGTTTGTGCCAACGGGAGGGGTGATCGATTCGGTGGAGAGCGCCGTGCAGGCCAATGGCACCGCCTTTGCCGCCAACACCGACGCCATCGCAGGGCGGTTGACGGCAAACTGGGGAGCGGGAACCGGCCAAGTAAATTCGTCGTTAAACCCTCAACCCGACGCCTTGCTTCACATTCAACCCGGGGCTGAAATCGACAATCCTAACGGTAGCCTCACTTTGGACGATAGCTGGGATTTGTCCACCGATCGATTTGGACCAAATGCGACGAGCCTCGGCGCGGGCGAACCTGGAACCTTGACGCTGCGCGCGGCGGGAAATATTATTTTTGCGTATGACCCAAATTTGCCCAATGGCGGATCTCAGGGCGGATTCGCCTCGTTGAGCGACGGGTTCGGCGAAGCCGCCAATAGCGGTCTAGCCAGTACGCCCGCCAATCTCTGGCAAGAATCGTTGTTGCCGGTCGGATCCCGGTCCTGGTCCTATCAAATCATAGCCGGGGCCGATCTGAGCGCAGCCGACTATTCGCAGGTGATTGCCGGTGCAGGTTCGGTGCAATTAGGAAGCGAGGTCAATGCGCCCACACCGGTCGAGCAATTGACGGGGGTTACGACCCGCGATATCGTTGTGCCTGAGTATTTCCAAGTGATACGGACTGGGACGGGGGATATTTCTGTATTCTGCGGTTCGGACTTAATCTCGCTAAATCCATTGGCGACGATCTATACGGCCGGCCAGCAAGCTTCGGCGTTGGCCGGATTTCAAGCGCCCGATCTCGGGTATAATGCCAATCCGGAGACCGGGCCGAAGCAGTTGCCGGTTTATGCAGCCCAATTCAGCTTCAACGGTGGCAATGTGGCGATCGACGCCGACCAGAATATCGAACAGGACGAGGTCGTCAATGGGCAGATCGTCCCCGACTCGGGCTTGGAAATGCCGACCAATTGGCTCTATCGTCAGGGTTATGTGGGGACGAATGGCGATTTTGC